>NZ_JBHYVB010000012.1:54546-86091 GCF_042750115.1 Streptomyces sp. NPDC059455 | reverse complement strand
GGGCTCCCTGGGTGGGGCGCCGGCCCTGGCCGCGGTACCGCTTCCGCTATGAGGCGGCTATGCAGCGGCGGTCCACATCAGTCCAGGTAGTCACGGAGGACCTGGGAGCGGGACGGGTGGCGCAGCTTCGACATCGTCTTGGACTCGATCTGACGGATGCGCTCACGCGTCACGCCGTAGACCTTGCCGATCTCGTCGAGGGTCTTCGGCTGACCGTCGGTGAGGCCGAAGCGCATCGAGACCACGCCCGCCTCGCGCTCGCTGAGCGTGTCGAGCACGGAGTGCAGCTGCTCCTGCAGCAGGGTGAAGCTGACCGCGTCGGCCGGGACGACCGCCTCGGAGTCCTCGATGAGGTCACCGAACTCGCTGTCGCCGTCCTCGCCCAGCGGGGTGTGCAGCGAGATCGGCTCACGGCCGTACTTCTGGACCTCGATGACCTTCTCGGGGGTCATGTCGAGCTCCTTGGCCAGCTCCTCCGGGGTGGGCTCACGGCCCAGGTCCTGGAGCATCTGGCGCTGGACGCGCGCCAGCTTGTTGATGACCTCGACCATGTGCACCGGGATACGGATGGTGCGGGCCTGGTCGGCCATGGCGCGGGTGATCGCCTGACGGATCCACCAGGTGGCGTACGTGGAGAACTTGTAGCCCTTGGTGTAGTCGAACTTCTCGACCGCGCGGATCAGACCGAGGTTGCCCTCCTGGATGAGGTCCAGGAAGAGCATGCCGCGGCCCGTGTAACGCTTGGCCAGCGAGACCACCAGACGGAGGTTGGCCTCCAGGAGGTGGTTCTTGGCGCGACGGCCGTCCTCGGCGATGATCTCCAGCTCGCGCTTGAGCTTGGGGGCCAGCTTGTCGGAGTTGGCGAGCTTGTCCTCGGCGAACAGACCGGCCTCGATGCGCTTGGCGAGCTCGACCTCCTGCTCGGCGTTGAGCAGCGGGACCTTGCCGATCTGCTTGAGGTAGTCCTTGACCGGGTCGGCCGTGGCACCGGCCGCGGCGACCTGCTGCGCGGGGGCGTCGTCCTCGTCGTCGTCGGAGAGCACGAAGCCCGCGTTCTCCGGCTCGGCCTCGGCGCCCTCGGGGCCGGGCTTGCCCGGCGCCTCCTCGATGACCTCCTCGCCCTCGAGAAGCTCGTCGGTGACGTCCTTCTTGGCGGTGGTCTTCTTCGCGACCGTCTTCTTGGCGGCGGCGGTGGCGGTCTTCTTGGCGACCGCCTTCTTGGCCGCGGCCTTCTTGGCGGCGGCCTTCTTCGCGGGTGCGGCCATGGCCTCACCGGCCGGGGCGGCGCCCGGGTCCGCGGTGGGGGCGGCGGGGGCCTTCTTGGCGGTGACCGTCTTGGCCGCGACAGTCTTGGTGGCGGTGCGCTTTGCCGGGCTCTTCGCTGCGACGCTCTTACGGGTGCGCTTGGGCGCCTCTGCGGCACTGACCATCAGCGTCACACCCTCCTCGTCGAGGATCTGGTTGAGGCTGCGCAGTACGTTCTTCCACTGGGTTGGCGGAATCTGGTCAGCCTCGAAGGCCCGGCGCACATCGTCGCCGGCGATCTGCCCCTCAGCCTTTCCCCGCTCGATGAGCGCCATGACAGACTCCGACTCGGCGATCTCCGGCGGGAGCGTACGGGATGTGCTGGCCGACACGAACAACCTCTCGGAACGTTGGAAACGGCTTCCGGCTCAGTCCACTGGGGACCGGAGCCGACGACCGCCGGCAGGGATGAACCGACGGCGCGGGCGGAGTGCGGAGGAGTACAGCGTTTTGAGCGACATCCGTATTCCCTCCGCGGCTGCCACCTCTTTAATCATCGCGCTGCCCCAAAGAGCGTTACGCCCAATACTCGTGGCCCGAGTCACACCCCATAACGGTCTTAATGCCCATCCAACGGGACAGAAAACTCCCAGTCGCGCACCGATGGGAGTCACACGGCGCCGATCGATCAGATCGCGCCGCGCCGCCGAACCCGCGACGCGGGATCCGGCGACGCCCTCTCGTACGCCGTACGGCATTCATCGGGCCGGAACTCGCCGCCTACTGACACCGCCTTGCCGTACGTCGTACGCCGCACGCTCCGGACGCCCGGCGATCCGGGCGACCGGACGCGCCGCGGCTCAGTGCTCGCGCGGCGCGGGCACCCCGACCTCGGCATGATCGAGATCCGGGTGGACGGTCAGCAGCTGGCGCATCGCCGCCTCGGCCGCCGCGGCGTCACCCTCGCCGACCGCCTCGACGATCCTGCGGTGGTGGGCGACCCCCGCCTCGGTGAGGCGGTCGCAGCCGGAGACCGGGGCCCCGGAGACATGGAGCGCGGCGGCGACGATGCCCGCCAGGTGCTCCAGCATCCGATTGCCCCCGACCTGGAGCAGCAGCGCGTGGAACTCGGCGTCGGCGCGGGAGAAGGTGAGGGCGTCACCCTGGGCCAGCGCATGGCTCATGATCTCGACCATGTCGCCGAGCCGCTGCTGCACCTCCTCGCGGCCGTGCCCGGCGGCGAGACGGGCGGCCAGCGGCTCGATGGTCCAGCGCAGCTCGCACAGCTCACGGCGCTGGCCGTCGCGCTGTGGACCGAAGGCGCGCCACTCGATGATGTCCGGATCGAGCAGGTTCCAGTCGCTGACCGGGCGGACCCGGGTGCCCACATTGGGGCGGGCGCTGACCAGGCCCTTGGCCTCGAGGACGCGCAGTGATTCCCGGACGACGGTGCGGGAGACCTCGAAGCGCTGACCGATCTCTTCGGGGACGAGCGGACGGTCCGCGCCCAGGTCACCGGAGACGATCATCTGGCCCAGCTGCTGAACGAGTTGGCCGTGCAGCCCGCGGCCCCGGTTGCCGGCCGCGCGTCGGCCCACCCGGCCGATCTCCGCCTCGGCACCGTCCCAGGAGGAGGGGGCGCTGCCGCGGTCGGCGCCGGGGGCTTCGGCGTAGGAGTAGCGGTCAAGCTCGCCCGAACCGGCCAGGCCGGAGTCGGCGGGGCGAGCCGCGGTCATCGTGGTGTGCGCAAGGGTACTCACGCATCCTTTGTCGGCGACGCCTCGGAAGCCCTTGAGGTCTTTGGTGAAAAGCACACGAAAGGGTGATCGCCCATTACCTCATAATTGACGCTCAATCGGACAGAAAGAAGCATCCTGCGGGGAGTTGCGAGCAGTTCGCGCGACGGCTGTGCGAATCCGCTTCGGGCCTGATCCACTGGCTGGGTACGGGGCCGGGCGGGCTACGGACCGAGCGGGCTGCGAGGTGGGGGGTCACGGGATGGGGGGTGCGTCGGAGCGGGCGGGCTGGTGGTCGACCGGGCGGGCGTGGACGCCCGGCGCAGGGCGAGTGCTACTGGCGGGTGCTCTTGCCGCGCAGACCGGTGAGGGCGTAGGCGCACAGCAGAACGGCCACCGACAACATCAGCGCCTGTCCGACCGGTTGGGACGCGAGCCGCAGCGCGACCGCCAGCCCTCGGTCGATCATGGAGGGCGACCGGTCCAGCGTCGCCGCGCGCAGCCGGTGCGGCAGCATGACCAGCGAACGCAGCGACGGGTCCTGCGCCGCGCGCTGGACGACGGGCACCGCGAGGATCGGCACGGCGAGCAGGGTGGCCAGCCCGAGCGCGGCGGAACGGAAGACTCCGGCAGCGAGCAGCCCGGCCCACGACGAGCCGATGGTCAGACCGAAGACGCCGACCACCAGCGCGGGCCAGTCGCCCGGCAGCGGCACCGCGTTGCCGCCCACGAGCAGCAGGAGCGCCGCGCTGTCGAGCACGATGACGCCGAGCGACAGCAGGACGGCACCGGCCGCGCAGACCGCGAATTTGGCGGCCAGCAGCCCGAGTCGGCGGGGTACGGCGTCCCGGGTCGCGGCCAGTGCCGGAAAGCGGAACTCGTCGCCGAAGGCGAGAGCGCCCAGGAGACCGGCCGCGATGGCGACGGGAGGCAGCGGGAGGTCGGCCGGCCAGCCGGTGAGCCGGTGCAGCTCCCCGGTGTCACCGGCGCGGGCGAGCAGCACGGAGGCGAGGAGCGAGGCCACGATGGCGGCGACGCCGATCAGCCAGCCGGTCCTTACGCCGGTGGCGCGGCGCACCTCGTAGCGCATCGGCCAGGCGGGGCCGGGGAAGCGGAGCTTGGGGAGCAGCCGCAGCGGGGGCGCCTCAGGGTCGCGGGCGCGGGCGGCGGCGGGAGTCCCCGGGCCCAGATCGGCGGTCTCCTCGACCAGCCGGTGGACCACGATGCCGTGCCGGTAGGCGGTCTCCCCGACGGAGGCGGGGGACAGGCCGTAGACGGAGATGTGGGTGTCGTCGTCCCGCACCACGGAGAACGGGTCGGCGGGCGCGGCGACCGGCTCCTCCTCGGGCTCGGTCCCGGCTCCGAACCCGGCGCCGATGCCGATGCCGACTCCGGTCCGCGCGTGGGCCGCTTCGGCGCCGACCGGGTCGGTGTCGGCAGCGGGGGCGGGGATGGAGGCGGGGACGGCAGCGGGGACAGCCTTGTCCGCCGGGTTCGCTGTGTCTGCCGTGTCTGCCGTGTCTGCCGTGTTCGCCGTGTCTGCCGTGTCTGCCGTGTTCGCCGTGTCTGCCGTGTTCGCCGTGTCTGCCGTGTTCGCCGTGCCTGCCTTGTTCGCCTTGTCGCCGGCCGTCTTGTCGTTGGCCGTGGCTTCCGCGGTGGCCTTCTTCGCTTCGGCCGCGGCGGAGCCCCGGGTGGCGAACTGGGCCCTCCTGACCTTGCGCCAGATCGCCCTCTTCCTGGCCTTGGGCCCGGCGCTCTCGGCCTTGACGACGTCGCCCCCGTCGACCACGTCGGGCTGGGCCGTGTCAGCCTGGGCAACCTCGGTCCTGGCCGCGAGCTCGGCCGCCGCGCGGGCCTCCTCCGCCGCCTGGGCCTCGGCCAACTGCCGGGCGGCCTCGACCTCCTCCTCCAGGACGGCGGCGAGGCGGCCGACGAGCGGCGAGTGGACGACGACACGGGGGCGCAGCCGGGTGCGGGCGAACTCGTCCACCGGCTGGTCGGCCACCAGCCGCCCCGCTTCCAGGGTGAGCACCTGGTCCGCGAGGCGGATCACGCCCTCGGCATCCTCGGTGGCGACCAGGACGGCGCCGCCCTGGGCGGCGAATTGGCGCAGCAGCCCGTACAGCCAGGCGGTGTCCCGGGCCGACAGGCCCCGTGCGGGCTCATCGAGGACCAGGGTGTGCGGGTCCCCGAGCAGCGCGGTGGCGATCTCGAGACGACGCTCCGCCCCGGTGGACAGATCACCGAGACGCTCATCCGCCAGATCGGTGAGGCCGACCACATCGAGCACGACATCGGCGCGTGCGGCGGCCACCCCGGCCGCGGCACCGAGCATCCTCAGATGCCCCCGCACGGTGCGACCCGGGTGACCGGGGACGTCCTCGAGGAGAACGCCGATCTCATGAGCCGGGCGCCGGATGCGGTGCAGGGGGCGGCCCCGGAAGAAGGCGGAGCCATGGCCCCGGTCGAGCTGCAGCAGAAGCCGCAGCGCGGTGGTCTTGCCCGCGTCGGGGCCGCCGAGCAGTGCGGTGACCCGGCCCGCCGGGGCCTCGAAGGTGAGGTCGTCGACAACGGGCGGTTGGTTGCGGCGGGGGGTGCTGGTCAGTCCGGTGGCCTGGATCATGGCTTCTCCCGCGGGGCATGGAACCGCTCGATGGCACGTGGGGACTGGTGGCGTACCGGAGAACGTTAACCCGCTATGTCCTATTTCGTCAGGACATAGCACTCCCGGGGAGTCGTCGTGTCATGGCCCGTCACACCTCGGGACGAAGCATGGGCGGATTGAGCACCGTCGCCCCTCCGGCCCGGAACAGCTGGGCGGGACGGCCGCCCTGACGGGTCGTCGTACCGCCTGTGGGCACCAGGAAGCCCGGGGTGCCAGTGACCTTGCGGTGGAAGTTGCGCGGGTCCAGGGCCACGCCCCACACCGCCTCGTACACCCGGCGCAGCTCGCCGACCGTGAACTCCTGCGGGCAGAAGGCGGTGGCCAGCGAGGAGTACTCGATCTTGGAGCGGGCGCGCTCGACCCCGTCCGCGAGGATGCGGGCATGGTCGAAGGCGAGCGGGGCGGCCAGATCGTTGTCGCGCCCGAAGGCCCCTTCCTGGTCGAGCAGCGACTCGACCGGCGCCCAGCGCACACTGTGCGCGTCGCCCCCGGCCCGGGGCGCGGGCAGATCGGGCGCCAGCGCGAGATGCGCCACGCTGACCACGCGCATCCGGGGGTCCCGCTTCGGATCGCCGTAGGTGGCGAGCTGCTCGAGGTGGGCGGCGTTCGGAGGGACCGGAAGCGTGGGGTCATGGGCGAGCAGCCCGGTCTCCTCGGCCAATTCCCTGGCCGCGGCGACGGCGAGATCCTCATCGGGCCGTACGAAACCGCCGGGCAGCGCCCACCGACCCTTGAAAGGCGGCTCCCCGCGGCGAACGGCCAGCGCACACAGCGAATGCCGCCGCACGGTGAGCACGACCAGATCAACGGTGACGGCGAATGCCGGGAAAGCCGACGGGTCGTAGGGCATGACGCGATCATAGTCGTCTGCCTGACGATAATCAGGCTCTTGAGCATGATCACCGATGTTCGTGAAATCGCTCTCTCAAGCGCTCGCCTGCACGATTCCCACACCTCCTTCCGAATCCCCCGCGCCGCCCTACGCGGGCAGACCGCCACACCCCCGACCCACCGGCCGCCCCGGGCCGCCGCGCCTCGGCACACCTCCCTCGCTCGCCGTCCGCCGACCGCCGACCGTTGTCCGCTGTCCGCTGTCCGTCCCTAGCAGCCGGGTCTCAGCACACCCGCCGACCGTCGCGGCCGGTGGCTCAGCCGCCGAACTCGTCCAGCGGAGGGACCTCCGAGGACAACCCGCCTGCCGCCCCTGGCCCCCGCCCCAGGGCTCCCCCGTCCTGGCCGGGTCAGCGGCGGCTGCGCGTTCCCCGGCCACCGGTGCGGCGCCGGGTGCGCGGCCGCCCTTCCGGACGGCGCCTGCCACCCGGGGCGCTCGTCCCCGCCGGGGCGCTCCTGCCGCCCCGGCCCGCCGCCCCGCTCGGCCGCTCCCGCGCCGACTGCGGATCCATCTGGTCTTCCGCCTCCCCCGCTTCCTCCAACTCCTCCGCCTCCGCCTCCGCGCGGGCGGCCGTCTCGGCGGACTCAGCCGACTCGACCGGTCCGGCCGTTTCCAGGGCCGTTTCCATGGCCGTTTCGGCCGAGGCTCCAGCCACCTCCCGCGGCTCGGCTGCAGCCAAGTCGCCGAGCCGCTCCAGTTCCGCGTGCACCGCGGCGTGCACGGCACGGTCGGCGCGGTCGGCGCGGTCAGCCTGGTCGGCGCGCTCAGACTCCTCCCGGCGCAAACATTGACGCAGCAGCTTCGGATGGACCCCCTCATTGCACGCCTGGTGCAACAACCTCGCGAAGAGGTAGTCGGGATCAACACGCAGGGCACGCCCGAGCGCCACCCGTGCCATGAGCTCATCACCCGCCGACCAGGCGACCCACCCCGCCAGGGTGAGCGGCGCCGCCGCATACTCCCCGTAGGAGCCGACACAGCGTCGGGCCAGCGCGCGCCACAGCCGCAGCGCCGCGTCGGCGTCCGCTTCCTCCATCCAGCCGGCCACCCGGTCCCGGGTCCGTCGGTCCTGCAGCCCGATGATCATCGCGGCCGCCTCCTGATCATCGAGCAGACCGTCATCTCGGAGATCGGCCGCACAGGCGTCGGCGACCGGCGGCGCGGCCTGGAACGTGTCCAGCATCCGGCCCACCAGACCGAGGGTCTGCGCACGCACCGTCGCGGAGCCGGCGCCGTCCAGAATCCTCGGCACAAGATCGGCCCCGGCCGCGTCCAGCACCCGCTCCTGCCCATCGGCCCGAGGCGCCCCGAGCGGGGCGAGCCTGGCCTCCATCTCACGCAGCGAGCCGCGCACCTGGACCCCCGCGAACGTCGCCGCCGCGGCCATGACCGACGTGCCGGGCAGCGCGAGCGGAACCCCTTCCGGCGGACAGCAGCGCCGGTCGGGGCAGACATACGACCAGAACCGGCCGCCGGAGATGCACAGCGCCTCGAACACCGGCACCTCCAACCCACCGCACGCGATGCGCAGCCGCTGAGAGAGAGGCCGCAGCCGCTCCATCGCCTCCTGCGCGGACTCGCCCTCGGCCGGCTCCTGGCACAGGAACAGAACGACCCCGTCCGGCCGCACACCACGCCGCTCGCTGCCGCTGATCAGGCATTCGGCGAGCTGATCGCAGACCTCGGGCCACTCCTCCGGGACCCGGGGAATGCCGAGCCTGAGCCTGCCGCCGAACCGGCCGCGGGCGCCGTGCAGCGCGATCATCACGATGCTGTCGTCCGGCTGGAAGCCCAGGACATAGGGCAGGGCATCGGCGAGCTCGGCCGGGCTGCGGAGGGTGACCTGCTCTTCGCCGGGCAGACCGGCCGCTTCGTTGTGTCGAGTCATGGCCCGACGGTCCCTCAGCGCAGCCGACCCCGCCACCCCTGTGGATAACGTTATCCACAGGCTGCCGGGGGCGTTGGCGCGATGTCGGCGGGATCGGGTTGCATGGGGGCATGAGCGACGAAGACCTGCGCATCTCGGCCGACCGCGTCCTGGCCCGCCTCGTCGGGGACACCACCGGCTCCGCCCGGCTCCGGGAGGATCAATGGCTAGCTATCGAGGCGCTGGTCGCCGAGCGCCGCCGGGCGCTGGTCGTGCAGCGCACCGGCTGGGGCAAGTCGGCGGTGTATTTCGTCGCCACCGCGCTGCTGCGCGAGCGCGGCAGCGGTCCGACCGTGATCGTCTCCCCGCTGCTCGCGCTGATGCGCAACCAGGTCGACGCCGCCGCCCGCGCCGGTATCCAGGCCCGAACGATCAATTCCGCGAACACCGAGGAGTGGGACACCATCCAGGCGGAGGTGGCCGCGGGTGAGGTGGATGTGCTGCTGGTGAGCCCGGAGCGGCTCAACAACCCCGACTTCCGCGACCAGGTGCTGCCTCAGCTCGCCGCCGCCACCGGCCTGCTGGTCGTCGACGAGGCACACTGCATTTCCGACTGGGGCCACGACTTCCGGCCCGACTACCGCAGGCTGCGCACCATGCTCGCCGATCTGCCCCAGGGCGTGCCCGTGCTCGCCACCACGGCGACCGCGAACGCGCGGGTCACCGCCGATGTGGCGGAGCAGCTGGGCACGGGCGAAGGAACCGGGCGGGCGCTGGTGCTGCGCGGCCCACTGGACCGGGAGAGCCTGCGGCTGGGCGTGCTGCCGCTGCCGGACGCCGCGCACCGGCTCGCCTGGCTCGCCGACCACCTCGATGAGCTGCCGGGCTCCGGGATCATCTACACCCTCACCGTGGCCGCGGCCGAGGAGGTGACCGCGTTCCTGCGGCAGCGCGGCCACACCGTCGCCTCCTACACCGGCAAGACGGAGAACGCGGATCGCCAGCAGGCCGAGGAGGACCTGCTGGCCAACCGGGTCAAGGCGCTGGTCGCCACCTCCGCGCTGGGCATGGGCTTCGACAAGCCGGACCTCGGCTTCGTGGTGCATCTCGGTTCGCCGTCCTCCCCCATCGCCTACTACCAGCAGGTCGGGCGCGCCGGGCGCGGTGTGGAGCACGCCGAGGTGCTGCTGCTGCCCGGCCGCGAGGACGAGGCGATCTGGCGGTATTTCGCCTCGCTCGCCTTCCCGCCCGAGGAGCAGGTGCGCCGCACGCTCGACGTGCTCGCGGCGTCGGACCGGCCGGTGTCGCTGCCCGCGCTCGAGCCCCAGGTCGAGCTGCGGCGGTCGCGTCTGGAGATCATGCTCAAGGTGCTCGACGTGGACGGCGCGGTGCGGCGGGTGCGCGGCGGCTGGACCGCCACCGGGCAGCCCTGGGCGTACGACGCGGAGCGGTATGCGTGGGTGGCGCGCCAGCGGGAGACCGAGCAGCAGGCCATGCGGGAGTACGCCACGACGGCCGACTGCCGGATGGAGTTCCTGCGGCGGCAGTTGGACGACGAGAAGGCGGCGCCCTGCGGCCGCTGCGACAATTGCGCGGGGGCGCGGTTCACCACCGAGGTGTCCGCCGCCTCGCTGGACGCGGCGCGCGGCGAGCTGGGGCGGCCCGGTGTCGAGGTGGAGCCGCGCCGCATGTGGCCGACCGGGCTGCCCGCGGTGGGCGTCGACCTCAAGGGCCGCATTCCGGCGGGTGAGCAGGCCGCTCCGGGCCGGGCCCTGGGTCGGCTGTCCGATATCGGCTGGGGAAACCGGCTGCGGCCGCTGCTGGCCCCGCAGAGCCCGGACAGCCCGGTGCCCGACGATGTTGCCGGTGCGGTGGTGACGGTGCTCGCCGACTGGGCCAAGGGCCCCGGCGGCTGGGCCTCTGGCGCGCCGGACGCCCCGGATCGCCCCGTGGGCGTGGTCACGATCGCCTCCCGCACCCGCCCCCAGCTGATCCGGTCACTCGGCGAACGGATCGCCACAGTCGGCCGGTTGCCGCTGCTCGGAAGCGTCGCGTACCACGACGGCGAGATCGACACCCGGGTGCCGCGCACCAACAGCGCCCAGCGGCTACGGGCGCTGCACGGCGCGCTGACCGTGCCGCCGCCGCTGGCGGCTGCCCTTGCCGAGGCGGGTGGACCGGTGCTGCTGGTGGACGATCTGGCGGACACCGGCTGGACCTTGGCCGTCGCCTCCCGGCTGCTCCGCCGGGCCGGAGCGGCCGGGGTGTTTCCGCTGGTCCTGGCCGTGCAGGGGTAGAGACGGCCGGGGCCACGGCGGGGCGCCAACCGGCCAGGAATATAGAACGCACATCCAGGTAAAACGGTCAGTGGTGCCGACTGCGCATTGCCGCACGCGGGCGCTACCGCGAGAATTGTCAGCAGCTCCCTCGCCCCCGGTCCGGCCGTGGTACCGACGGGGCTGTGTCGTGGCCCGCGCCCGTGCCCGACCCTTCGCACGGACCGTGGGCGCAGACGAAGGGAGGACCGTGACCTTCGGCTTCGTTCCGCCACCGTCCGCCGATTCCGCTTCCCGAGCCGGCCGGATGCTCCAGCCCGCCGAGTGGGCGGCAGCGGGAATCCCGTTGCTGCGCAATCCGCGCGAGGTGGTCACCGGACTGCACATCCGCCATCTGCCGACGCCCTCGACCGCCGTCGTCGCGGTCCTCGATCCGGAGGAACGGCTCACGGCGAGCGCCTCGTTCGTCCGCTGCGGCGCTGCCGGCGTCGACGGCTGGGACTTCCGGAACGCGCTGCTGGCGCAGTTGCGCCGGGTGATCCCGCACGATCTGCGGCGCCGCACACCGATCCGCACCGCCGTGCTGCTCTACTGCCGCGAGGGCGAGAGCCGGTGGACGGAGGAGGACGGCGCCTGGATGTGGGGGCTGCGCGACGCCTGCACCCTGCACGGCCTGCGCTGCGGTGCGTACATCACGCTGACCCACGACGGATGGCGAGTCCTCGGCGAGGGGCGGGGCGGCCGTCGGCCGCACTCCGCTTCGCTGCCGAGCGAGCTGGCCGTGGCCGTCGAGGGCGACGGCGACGCCAAGGCGCTGCCGCGGCCCCACCTCGGAGGGCGGCGCAAGGCACTGAGCCACTCCGCCGCCGTCTGACCGGTCGCGGGCCGCACGGCCACCGGCCGTCCGGACGCCGGACAGCTCCGCCACGGGGGACAGAGACTGCCGGACACCGGGCGTTCGGGGACGTGCGGCCTCAGGCGCCGGGACCGATGAGGGTGTTGATGCGCTCCGGATCGCCGCAGACGATCAGCAGCGTCCCGGCACGGCCCATCGCCTCGGGCAGCGCGCGGGCCACGGCGTCGTTCGCACCACCGTTGACGGCGACGACCACGACCGGACGGCCCTTGAGACGGTCGGCATCCGCACCGGCGTAGAAGACATCGTCTCCGGCGTCGTGCTGCGCCCAGTAGGACGCCTCGCCGAAGGACAACTCATGTGCCGCCCACGGATGCTGCTCCCCGGTGGTCAGCACCAGGATCTCACCAGGGGCCCGGCCGGAATCCAGCAGCAGGTCGACCGCCTCGTCCGCCGCGTCCAGGGCGCCGTCCACCGTGGCGGGGATCAGCTGGATCTGAGGCGTGGCCTTCGTGGCGGTGGGTGCGGCCTGGGCAGCCGAAGCCGCCGGGGCGGTCGGCGCGGGCTTCGTCGCATCGCTCGTGGTGCGCTGCGACTGGGCCGACGAGGTTCCGGCGGAGCCACGGTTGGGACCGGGGCTTCCGGGCCGCCGCGGTGCGGGCCGGGGGCCGGGACCAGGGACAGGACGAGGGGTCGACGCGGTACGGCCTGCGGCCGGTGTCGCGCGGGGACCCGGGACACTCTCGTGAATCTGAGGCTCCTCGGGGATGAGAGGCATGGGCTGATGTCTATCAAACGTCGGTGCGAGTCGCATCGGCGGGTGGCGGTTTGGACCGCTTGGTCTGCTCAGAAGTCGAAGCCGAGTTGGCCTTCGCCCTCCAGCCCGACCGGTTCGGATGTACTGCGGAACCGCTTCAGGTGCCGCCAGCGAGGCAGCCCGTCCATATAGGCCCAGGACAGCCGGTGGTGGGGCGTGGGCCCCAGTTCCCGCAGGGCGGCACGGTGCGTGGGGGACGGATATCCGGCGTTGTCCCCGAAGCAGAAGTCCGTGTGCTCGGCTCCCAGTTCGGCCATCATCGCATCCCGGCGGACCTTGGCGATCACTGAGGCGGCGGCGACGGACACACAGGACTGATCGCCCTTGATGACCGTACGAACCGTCCAGGGACCGCCGAGGTAGTCGTACTTCCCGTCCAGGATGACCGCGTCCGGCCGCACCGGCAGCGCGTCCAGCGCACGCGTGGCGGCGAGCCGGAGGGCGGCCGTCATCCCCAGGTCGTCGATCTCCTCGGGAGAGGAGTGCCCCAGGGCGTGTGCGGTGACCCACGAGTCCAGTTCCAGGGCCAGGGCCGTGCGCTTCTTGGGACTCAGCAGCTTGGAGTCGGTGAGCCCGGTCGGCGGACGGCGCAGCCCGGTGACTGCCGCGCAGACCGTAACCGGACCGGCCCATGCCCCGCGCCCGACTTCGTCGATACCGACGACGATCTTTGCTCCCGTCGTGGCTCGGAGCGAGCGCTCGACACTGTGGGTGGGCGGTTCATAGGCCATGGCGAGGACAACCTTACGCCGCTCTTACCTGCGTTCGGAACCCGGATCCCCGCCAGTGATCACCGACCGCCGTCGGCGGTCGCCGCCCTGGTGGGTCCGGTAGCCGTTTCCGCCCAACACGACGCGGCGCAAGGCGGGTTCAACAGGTGGGGCAAACCGGACGGCGCACCGCATCACGCCCACGCGACAGGTCAGTCGGCGCCCGACGGGACCCACTCCGGCAGCGCCTCGGTGCGGTCCAGCCAGTCGGCGGGCGGCACACCGGCGGCCTCGGACGCGACCACTCCCCCGACGATGGCGCAGGTGGTGTCCACATCTCCGCCGGCCGAGGCCGTCCTCCAGAACGCCTCCTCGAAGGAACCCAGGTGGCGAGCGGCGGCCCACAGGGCGAACGGCACGGTGTCATGGGCGCTGGTGCGGCGGCCACAGCCGAGCACCGCGGCGACGGTCCCGGCATCCGCGTAGTCGAGCATGTCACGGGCGCGGCGCAGCCCCGCCTGGACGGCGCTGCGCGGCACCACCTCGACCACCCGGTCCAGCAGTTCCCCGGGCCCGCCGTGGCCCGCCGGATCGGCCACCACCGCCGCGGCCGCGGCCACCGCCATGGCTCCCGCCACCGCCTCGCGATGCTGATGCGTGGTGTACGCCGAGATCTCGGCCTGATGCGTGGCCTGCTCCACATCGCCCGCGTACCAGGCGCCCAGCGGGGCGATCCGCATGGCGGCGCCGTTGCCCCACGAACCCTGCCCCTGGAACAGCCCGGCGGCCAGGTCACGCCAGTCGCCGCCCTCCCTGATCAGGCGGAGCATCCGGTTCACGGCGGGGCCGTAGCCCCGGTCGAAGTCATGGTGGTCGGCGAAGGACCGGGCGAGATCGTCCTGGTCGATCCGGCCGTGGGTCACCAGGACGGCCAGGATCGAACAGGCCATCTCGGTGTCGTCGGTCCACTGCCAGGGGGTGGGCGGCAGCTCGCGGCGCTTGAGGTAGGGATAGTTGGCGGGGACGAAGAACTGGGAGCCGAGGGCGTCGCCCACGGCCAGCCCGCGCAGGCTCCACAGAGCCCGGTGGAAACGGTCAGCGGTCATCGTTGCGCACTCTAACCGGTGCGGCCGTAGGGCTTGGGGGTGCACCAGCGTTCAAAGGGCCGGTCGAGGTGGTAGCGCCCGTCGGAGCCGAGCAGCAGGGTCCGCATCTCGCCGTTGCCGGGGTTCGACAGCGACTCGAATTCGGCGACGTTCCAGTGCAGCCACCGCATGCAGAACAGCCGCATGGTCAGCCCATGGGTCACCAGCAGGACGTTCGGCGGGTGGGCCGGGTCCTCGAAGCTGCGCCACAGGCTCTCCAGGAAGGCGTCCACCCGGTCATAGACGTCGGCGCCCGACTCACCCTGCGCGAACCGGTAGAAGAAGTGCCCGTAGGCATCGCGGTACGCCATCTGTTTCCGCACGTCCTCGCGGTCCTGCCAGTTCCCCCAGTCCTGCTCCCGCAGCCGCGGCTCCTCCCTGACCCGGGTGCGGGAGGGGTCGAGATCGAGCAGCTTCAAGGTCTGGTGGGTGCGGCGGTACGGCGACACATAGATCGACACGCGCTCGTCGCCAAAGGTGGCGCGCAGCCGCTCGCCCGCCTCCTCCGCCTGCCGGCGCCCGGTCTCGGTCAGCCTCAGAGCATGGTCGGGCACCCTTTCGTAGACCGAGTCATCGATGTTCCCCTCCGATTCTCCGTGCCGTAGGAGGACGATGCGCCGAGGTCGTGCCATGGCGCCACCCTAGATCGAGGCCGTGACCGGCGCCTCGCTCCCCTCCTCGGCCAGGGGCCGACCTCCTCGTATCTCGCGGCGCCGCCCGGTGAAGCGGCTGCGCAGCAGCCGGTCGTGCGAGACCACCACCAGCGCCCCGCTCCACCGGGCCAGCGCCTCCTCCAGCTCCTCCACCAGGCCGAGGGCGAGATGGTTGGTCGGCTCGTCGAGCAGCAGCAGATCGGCGGGGCGGGCCAGCAGCCGGGCGAGCGCCAGCCGGCGGCGCTGGCCCGCGGAGAGCGACCCCACCGGGACGTGGAGGGCTTCCGGGCGGAACAGCCCGTACGACAGCAGCAGGTCGGCCTGCTCCTCCGGCGTCCCCGGCAGCCCCCGGCCGAAGGCCGACAACAGCCGCTCCCGGGGCCGGGCAACCGGTATCTCCTGGGCGAGGTAGCCGATCCTGCCCCGGCGGGCCACCCGGCCCGCCTCCGGTTGCTCCACCCCGGCCATGACCCGCAGCAACGTGGATTTGCCCGCGCCGTTGGCACCGTGGACGAGCAGTCGCTCTCCGGCCGCCACCGTGAGCCGGTCCACCGCCAGCCGCTCCCCCACGCGGACATCGTGAAGGTCGATGAGCAGACCGTCCGCCGTCCCCGCGGCGGGGAGCGCCGAGAACCGCAGCGGCTCCGGTGGGCGCGGCACCGGGTCCTCCTGGAGTCTGCGCAGCCTCTCCCGCGCGCTCCGCACCCTGCTGGACACCGAGGACTGCACACGCCCCCGGTCCCGGTCATAGGCCATCTTGTTGCCGTCCTTCATGCCGCGACCCGGGGCGACCCGCCGGGCCACGGTGGTGGCGGCCTCCGCGAGCGCGGCCGTCTCGGCGCACCACTCCTCGTACACCTGCTCCCAGCGGCGGCGCGCGGCGGTCTGCTCGGCGACGAATCCGCCGTACCCCCCGCCGTACCGCACCAGGGTGCGGCGGTCGGCGTCCACCTCGACGATCGCGGTCGCCACCCCCTCCAGGAAGACCCGGTCGTGGGAGACCGCGAGGACGGTGCCCGGATGCGCCCGGAGCGCCTCCTCCAGCCAGCCGAGCGCCGCGCCGTCGAGGTGGTTCGTCGGCTCGTCCAGCAGCATCACCTCGGGGGCGGCCGCGATCAGGCAGGCGAGCCCGAGCCGGGCCTGCTCACCGCCCGACAGGCTGCCGAGCCGCCGCTCGTATCCGATGCCGCCGAGCCCCAGGCCCTGCATGGCCTTCTCCACCCGGGCATCCGCCTCATAGCCGCCGCGGGCCTCGAACGCGGTGAGCAGATCGCCGTACGCGGCGAGCACGTCGGGGGCGCCACCGCCGAGATCCGCCTCCAGCTCGCGCAGCCCGCGCTCCATCGCGCGCACCTCGGCGAGGGCGGTGTCCACCGCGTCGCGCACCGTGTGGTCCGGCGGCAGCTCGGGCGTCTGGCCGAGGTGGCCGACGCCGCCGTCGGCCACCGTGACCACGGCGCCGTCGTCCGGTGACTCGCGCCCGGCCAGCAGCCGCAGCAGGGTGGACTTACCGGCCCCGTTCTCCCCCACGACGCCGATCCGCTCCCCGGGCCGCACCGCGAAGGACACGTCGTCGAACAGCAGCCGGTCGCCCCGGGACAGCGTGACGCCTCCCAGCGAGATCTGAGTGGGCAAGGGCGCACCTCCGAGCACGCGAGCGGCCGTCCGGACCGCACACTCCAAACACAACTGAAGTTGCATTACCCTCAGCATGGCATAGTGAACCCACTAACACAACTGGAGTTGCACTTGTCCACAGAGAGCGCCACCCCGACGCCGGGCACCGTCCGCCCCGGCGGGCGCACCGCGCGCACCCGCTCGGCGGTGCGCGACGCCGTCCTCACCGGCCTCGCCGAGCACGGCTACCCCGGTCTGACCGTGGAGTACGTCGCCGAGCGCTCCGGCATCCACAAGACGACCGTCTACCGGCGCTGGGGCAGCGTCGAGGGGCTCGTGGCGGACGCGCTGGACCTGGCGGGGGAGGACGCCTGGACGCCGCCCGACACCGGGAATCTGGAGGACGATCTGCGCGCCCTCGCCCGCGAGGTGACCGAGACCTTCGGCAGCGTGCCGGCCGCCGCCGCGCCGACCGCTTTCATCGCGGCCGCGTTCCAGTCCGAGCGCGCGGCGCAGGCGCTGCGCGACTTCTACACCGAGCGCTTCGCGCGCTGCGAATCCGTGGTGCGGCGGGCCGTCGACCGAGGTGAGGCCCCCTCCGGCACCGACGCCGCGGCGGTCGTACGCGCCGTCTCCGCGCCCTTGTTCTTCCGGGCGCTGATCACCCGCGAGCCCATCGACACCCCGCTCGCCGACCAGACGGCGGCCGCCGTCACCGCCGCGGTCCGGGCCGGGGCCTACCTCCCCGCCCACCGCTGATCAGGACCCCTTGACCGGCAGAGGGCTCCGCCTCACACCGTCCAGGCGGACTCGACCCGTACGACATCGCCGGCGATCGCCGCCACATCCGCTTCCGTCTGCGCGCGCAGGCCAAGCCGCTCGACCCGCTCCACGCGGTACTTCCCGTGCTCGGCCGCCGAGTCCCACATGGACAACACCAGGAACTCGTTCCCCGGCGCCTCCCCGAACACCCCGCGCAGCATCCCGGGCGACCCGGCCATGGCCGGATTCCACACCTTCTCCTGCACCAGCGTGAAGTGATCCACCCGGTCGGGGCGCACCCGGCAGTGCGCGACGCGCACCACATCCGCGTCGGAGAACCGCGGCTCGAAGCCGACCTTCACATCGAATCGGTGCTCGAACAGCCGGACTTGCATATCCCGGTACGTGCCCGACTGCGAGGCCGCCAGCCGGTCGTGCGAGCGCGCCATGAAGGAGTCGTAGAACGCCCTGCTCTCCCAGAACGAGAAGACATGCGCCACATTCGGCCGCCCCCGGCTCCAGCCACCGCCCTGCCCCCGGAATCCCGGTTCGCCGGGCAACCCCGCCCACTTCCGCTGCCCCCGCTCGAAACCCGGGCGGTCCACCACGGTGCAGCGAATCCACTTGACCAGCACCGCGCCATCCTACGGCCGTACGGTGGCCCTCATCACATACCGGAGAGTCCGCCCCCGGTTCGCCATCGCGTCGTACGGCGCCGGGGACAACGGCGGCGGGGCGCGGACCCGAAGGTCCGCGCCCCGCCTCGGATGTCATCCCTCGGATGTCATCCCTCGGATGTCATCTGTAAGAGCTCGCGATCAGCTGCAGCCGCTCGTCGAACCGCAGCCCTCGCACAGGTAGCAGCTGCCCGCACGGCGCATCTTGGTGCCGCAGGAGAAGCAGAGCGGCGCGTCCGCGTTCAACCCCAGCTGGATCTCGACCAGTTCGGTCGAGCTGTGGGCCTCCTTCGCCGACTCGGACCCGCTCCGCGACCGCGATGACGACCCGCTGCTGCTCTTCGGGGCAGCCACATGGCGCGGCGCCGACTGGGCCAGGCCCTCGACGTCCACCTCGTCGTCGGCGGCCTCGTAGGACCCCGTCTCCAGGTGGCGCTGGCGCTCCTCGGCGGAGTGGATGCCGAGCGCCGAGCGGGTCTCGAAGGGCAGGAAGTCCAGCGCCAGCCGGCGGAAGATGTAGTCGACGATCGACTGCGCCATCCGCACGTCCGGGTCGTCCGTCATACCGGCCGGCTCGAAGCGCATATTGGTGAACTTCGAGACGTAGGTCTCCAGCGGCACGCCGTACTGCAGGCCGACCGACACGGCGATCGAGAAGGCGTCCATCATGCCCGCCAGGGTCGAGCCCTGCTTGGACATCTTCAGGAAGACCTCACCGAGACCGTCGTCCGGGTAGGAGTTCGCGGTCATGTAGCCCTCGGCGCCGCCCACCGTGAAGGAGGTGGTGATGCCGGGGCGGCCCTTGGGAAGGCGCCTGCGGACCGGGCGGTACTCGACGACCTTCTCGACCTCGGGCTCGGCCTGCTCCTTCTCCTCCTTCTTCTTGGCGGAGAGCGGCTGGCCGACCTTGCAGTTGTCGCGGTAGATCGCCAGCGCCTTGATGCCGAGCTTCCAGCCCTCGAAGTAGATCTCCTCGATCTCCTCGACGGTGGCCGACTCCGGCATGTTGACCGTCTTGGAGATCGCGCCGGACAGGAACGGCTGGGCGGCCGCCATCATCCGCACATGGCCCATCGGCGAGATGGAGCGCTCACCCATAGCGCAGTCGAAGACCTCGTAGTGCTGGGGCTTCAGCCCCGGCGCGTCGATCACATTGCCGTGCTCGGCGATGTGGGCGACGATCGCCTCGACCTGCTCCTCCTGGTAGCCGAGCCGCTTGAGCGCCTTGGGGACCGTGTTGTTCACGATCTGCATGGAGCCGCCGCCGACCAGCTTCTTGAACTTGACCAGGGCCAGGTCCGGCTCGACCCCCGTGGTGTCGCAGTCCATCATCAGGCCGATGGTGCCGGTCGGCGCGAGCACCGACGCCTGGGCGTTGCGGTAGCCGCTCTTCTCGCCGAGACGCAGCACGTCCTGCCAGGCCTCGGTGGCCGCGGCCCAGACCGGGGTGTCCAGGTCGTCCATGCGCTTGGCGGCGGCGTTGGCGTCCGAGTGCTGCTTCATGACGCGCTTGTGGGCGTCCGCGTTCCGGGCGTAGCCGTCGTACGTGCCGACCACGGCGGCGAGCTCCGCGGAGCGCTTGTACGAGGTGCCGGTCATCAGGGAGGTGATGGCTCCGGCCAGGGCCCGGCCGCCGTCGCTGTCATAGGCGTGGCCGGTGGCCATGAGCAGGGCGCCCAGGTTGGCGTAGCCGATGCCCAGCTGGCGGAAGGCGCGGGTGGTCTCGCCGATCTTCTCGGTCGGGAAGTCCGCGAAGCAGATGGAGATGTCCATCGCGGTGATGACCAGCTCGACGACCTTGGCGAAGCGCTCGGCGTCGAAGCGCTGGTTGCCCGCGTCGTCGTCGTGGAGGAACTTCATCAGGTTGAGCGAGGCGAGGTTGCACGAGGAGTTGTCCAGGTGCATGTACTCGCTGCACGGGTTGGAGGCCGTGATCCGGCCCGACTCCGGCGAGGTGTGCCAGTGGTTGATGGTGTCGTCGTACTGGATGCCCGGGTCGGCGCAGGCCCAGGCGGCCTCGGCCATCTTGCGGAAGAGGGCCTTGGCGTCGATCTCCTCGATGGGCTCACCGGTCAGCCGGCTGCGCAGCCCGAACGAGGAGCCGGACTCCACCGCCTTCATGAACGTGTCGTTCACGCGGACGGAGTTGTTGGCGTTCTGGTACTGGACGGACGTGATGTCGTCGCCGCCCAGGTCCATGTCGAAGCCCGCGTCGCGCAGGGCGCGGATCTTCTCCTCCTCCTTGACCTTGGTCTCGATGAACGCCTCGACATCCGGGTGATCGACGTCGAGCACGACCATCTTGGCGGCCCGGCGGGTGGCGCCGCCCGACTTGATCGTTCCGGCGGAGGCGTCGGCGCCGCGCATGAAGGAGACGGGGCCGGAGGCGTTGCCGCCCGAGGAGAGGAGTTCCTTGGAGGAACGGATACGGGAGAGGTTCAGGCCGGCGCCGGAGCCGCCCTTGAAGATCATCCCCTCTTCCTTGTACCAGTCCAGGATCGACTCCATGGAGTCGTCCACGGAGAGGATGAAGCAGGCGCTGACCTGCTGCGGCTGCTTGGTGCCGACGTTGAACCAGACAGGCGAGTTGAAGCTGAAGACCTGGTGCAGCAGCGCGTAGGTGAGCTCGTGGTCGAAGATCTCGGCGTCCGCGGGCGAGGCGAAGTAGCCATTGTCCTCACCGGCCTTGCGGTAGGTGCGCACCACGCGGTCGATGAGCCGCTTCAGGCTCGCCTCGCGCTCCGGGGAGCCCACCGCTCCACGGAAGTACTTGCTTGTGACGATGTTGACCGCGTTCACCGACCAGAAGTCGGGGAACTCCACGCCGCGCTGCTCGAAGTTGACCGAACCGTCGCGCCAGTTGGTCATGACGACGTCACGGCGCTCCCAGACCACCTCGTCGTACGGATGCACGCCGGGGGTGGTATGGATGCGCTCGATGCGCAGCCCCTTGTTCGCCTTGCTGCCCTTGGAGCGGGAGCCTCGTGCCGGGCCGCTCGTCGTCTCTGTCATTCCGCCTCCCTGTACGGGCGAAAACGCCCTGATGTGCCCATTTCTTCCCCGGGCACGGTGTGTCTGTCTTTCACCCGGACGCGGCAAGCGCCCCGGGCGGGTATGTGGGCCGCCGGTCAGTCGGCGGCGATCGCCGGCGCGGGGGCCTCCGCGGCCCCTTCGGCGCCGGGCCCGCGGTCGTGCGCGGGAGGCCGTTGCTGGTCACGCAGCTCCGCCACGGCGTCCTCGAAGTCCTCGAGGGAGTCGAAGGCGCGGTAGACGGAGGCGAAGCGGAGGTAGGCGACGAGGTCGAGCTTCTGGAGCGGGCCGAGTATGGCGAGCCCGACGTCATGGGTGGACAGCTCGGCGCTGCCGGTGGCCCGGACCGCCTCCTCCACCTGCTGACCGAGCTTGGCGAGGGCGTCCTCGGTCACCGGACGGCCCTGGCACGCCTTGCGAACCCCCGAGATGACCTTGTCGCGGCTGAAGGGCTCGGTGACCCCGCTCCGCTTGATCACCATGAGTGACGCGGTCTCCACGGTCGTGAAGCGACGCGAGCAGTCGGGGCACTGGCGGCGCCTGCGGATCGAGCAGCCGTCATCCGTGGTGCGGCTGTCGACGACGCGGCTGTCGGGGTGCCTGCAGAAGGGGCAGTGCATGACTCCGAGCCCTCCCTCACCCTCAAAAACGGCGCATGACTGAACATGCCTGAACATGCCTGATGAGCCCCGTCCGGGCCGTAAGACCCTCCGGGGCGGCCACAAGCATAGGCCAAAACTCTGTCGGCGGATCCACCAGGGACCACAACCTGTGGGTGGCCTGCATCCATCAAACCACTAGATCTGGTGTCCGGCACTCAACCGAGCCGGATGGCGTGTCACGGGTCGGGAGCAGGCACGAGACTACGCGAACCCCGTGCGTCCCGGATTCACAGGGGTCGGGATGCAAGACTGGGGCCGCCGCACGGCGACCGGACCAAACGGCCCATACACCGAACCCTGTGATCACGTCAGTCCATCTGCGAAATTTCACTCGAACGTGTGTTTGGCGCAACCTTTCGAAAGCAACTACCGTTGTCCAACTAGGGAGAACATCTCGAGAGGGGCCGTCGTGACCACCACCGCAGAGAGCGCCACCGTTACCGCCCAGGAGCGCTCCCAGAGCCGACTCGAACAGACACACGCGATGAACCAGACCCACCCGATGAACGATGACGCCACGACCCCGGAGGGGCAGAAGCCCGCGCGCTCGCTACCAGGGCGACCTCCAGGCATCCGGGCGGACAGCTCGGGGCTGACCGACCGGCAGCGGCGCGTCATCGAGGTCATTCGCGACTCTGTGCAGCGGCGTGGCTACCCGCCGTCCATGCGGGAGATCGGTCAGGCGGTGGGCCTCTCCAGCACCTCGTCCGTCGCCCACCAGCTGATGGCCCTGGAGCGGAAGGGCTTTCTGCGACGCGACCCCCATCGGCCCCGGGCCTACGAGGTCCGCGGCTCCGACCAGCCCAGCACCCAGCCCCAGGACACCACCGGCAAGCCCGCCGCCTCCTATGTGCCGCTGGTCGGCCGGATCGCGGCCGGTGGCCCGATCCTCGCCGAGGAGTCGGTCGAGGATGTCTTCCCGCTCCCCCGGCAGCTGGTCGGCGACGGTGAGCTCTTCGTGCTGAAGGTGGTCGGCGACTCCATGATCGAGGCCGCCATCTGCGACGGCGACTGGGTGACGGTGCGCCGCCAGCCCGTCGCGGAGAACGGCGACATCGTCGCCGCCATGCTCGACGGTGAGGCCACGGTGAAGCGTTTCAAGCGTGAGGACGGCCATGTGTGGCTCCTCCCGCACAACGCCGCCTACCAGCCGATCCCCGGCGACGAGGCCACCATTCTGGGCAAGGTGGTTGCGGTGCTGCGGCGCGTCTGAGCGCGCCAGATCGAGGTGCGCCCTTAGCGTGCCCCACGACCGGGCCCCGGAACCACTGCGCCGGTTCCGGGGCCCTGCTGTGTCTCGCGACCGTCGAGGCCCTGTCGTATGAGACGACCGCCCCCCGCTAGGCCTCCTGTGCCTTGGCCGCCGCGTCGATGGCGGCCAGCGAGCGGCGCACCTGGTTGCGGTCAGTCGTGTACCAGAATTCCGGCATGGACTTGCGGAGGAACGAGCCGTAGCGGGCCCGCTCGACCCGCGGATCCAGGACGGCGACGATGCCGCGGTCGCCCGAAGCCCGCACCAGCCGACCCGCACCCTGAGCCATCAACAGCGCGGCATGGGTCGCGGCGACGGCCATGAAGCCATTGCCACCGGCCTCCTCCACCGCCTTCTGGCGGGCACTCATCAGAGGGTCGTCGGGGCGGGGGAAAGGCACCCGGTCCATCACCACCAACTGACAGCTGGGCCCCGGCACATCGACACCCTGCCAGAGGGACAGCGTGCCGAACAGGCAGGTCCTGGCGTCGGCGGAGAAGGAGCGGATCAGCTCGCCCAGCGTCTCCTCGCCCTGGAGGAGGATGGGCATGTCCACCCGCCCACGCAGGTCCTCCGCGGCCGCCTGGGCGGCACGCATGGACGAGAACAGCCCGAGCGTGCGACCACCCGCTGCCTCCACCAGCTCGGCGAGCTCATCGAGCATATCGGCGCGGCTGCCCTCGCGGCCGGGCTGGGCGAGATGCTTGGCGACGTAGAGAATCCCCTGCTTGGAGTAGTCGAAGGGCGAGCCGACATCGAGACCCTGCCAGCGCGGTGCGGCCTCCTCGCCGCCCTCCGGATCCTGCGGGCTCTCGGGGGCTAGACCGAGTGAGGCCGCCACCCCGTTGAAGTCCCCGCCCAGCTTGAGCGTGGCGGAGGTGAGGACGACGGACCGGTCCTCGAACAGCTTCTCGCGCAGCAGCCCCGACACCGAGAGCGGGGCGACACGCAGCGAGGCGCCGAAGCGGTCGTGCCGCTCGTACCAGACCACGTCGTACTCGGAGGCTTCGACGATCCGCTCGGCCACCTGGTGGATGTTCTCCACGGCGCCCAGCGCCTGCTTGCGGACCGCGTCCTCGTCCTTGACCGAGGCGTCCCGTGTGGCGCCGAGCGCCGAGATCACCGTGCGGGCCGCGTCGCGCAGCGCCATCAGCACATAGCCGAGGTCCTCGGGGATCTTCTCGAGGCGGCCGGGCAGGGCGAGCTCCATCAGCCGCTCGAAGCCCTCGGAGGCGGTCTGCAGAGCGTCCGCCGCCTGTTCGTTGACCAGCTTCGCGGCACGCCGCACGGCGCGGTTGACCTGGCCCGGGGTGAGCTCTCCGCTGGCGACGCCGGTGACCCGGGAGACCAGCTCATGGGCCTCGTCGACGATCAGCACCTCATGGCTGGGCAGCACGGGAGCGCCCTCGATCGCGTCGATGGCGAGCAGCGCGTGATTGGTGACGACGACGTCGGCGAGCTTGGCCCGCTCACGGGCGGCCTCGGCGAAGCACTCCGCGCCATAGGCGCATTTGGACGCGCCGAGGCACTCCCGGGAGGTGACCGACACCTGGGACCAGGCGCGGTCCGAGACACCGGGGGTCAGATCGTCCCGGTCACCCGTCTCGGTATCGTCCGACCAGTCGCGCAACCGCAGCAGGTCCTTGCCGAGCTTGCTGGTGGGCGCGGCGGCCTCGAACGGGTCGAAGAGCCCGGCCTCATCGGCGTCTTCCTGGGGGACGCCCTCGTGGAGCCGATGCAGGCACAGATAGTTGGAGCGGCCCTTGAGCATGGCGAACTCGGGGCGACGGCGCAGCTGCGGGTGCAGCGCCTCCACGGTGCGGGGCAGGTCGCGCTCGACGAGCTGCCGCTGCAGGGCGAGGGTCGCCGTGGCGACAACGACGCGCTCGCCGTGGGCGAGGGCGGGCACCAGGTAGCCCAGGGACTTCCCGGTGCCGGTACCGGCCTGGACCAGCAGGTGGGAGCTGTCGTCGATCGCCTCCGCCACCGCTTGGGCCATGGCGGTCTGGCCAGGGCGCTCGGTGCCGCCGACGGCGGTTACGGCGGCGTGCAGCAGATCTTCGAGTGGAGGCGAGGACGATTCAGTCATAGGGCTGCCAGCCTAAAGGGCGGCACCGACATCACTCCTGTCGGTGTGGTCGGTGACGGACAGTTTCGGCCGGAGCGGGGTCGGGCGGATCTTCGCTTCGTGGCACGGGCGCAGCCGCGGTGCGTGGCACGGGCGGAGCCACGGTGCGTGGAACCGGGACCGGGCGAGCGGTGTATGAACAGTGGAGTCTCGCATCGAGGCAGATGGATCACCGGGGGGCACGGATGGTTGCGGACGCTCACAGGACGTGTCGCAGGGCACGGTCGCGCAGCATCAGCGCGGCGCGTTTGCCGGGGAGTTCGACTTCCGCGGAGAAGCGGAAACCGGCGCTGAGGAAGGCGGCCACGGAGGGAGTATTGCGGAGATCCGGTTCGGCCACGACCCGGGTGCAGGACCGACGGTGCTCGAGGACAAGGTCGGCGGCCGCGCGGAGCAGGGTCGTCCCCAGGCCACGGCCGCGATCGCTGACCCGGCCGATGAGCAGGTGGATACCCGTGTCGTGCGGCCGGGCCGGGTAGTACCGCGCGAGCGGGTCCAGATCGGCGCGGTACACCTCCCAATAGCTCATCGGCACGCCGTCCAGGACGCCCAGACAGGGCACGCTGCGCCCATCGCCGTCGAGCTGGTCACCGAGATGGCTCGAGGTGGCCTCCTCGGGGCCGTCGAGCTCCCAGAAGGCGGCCACGGACGGGTCGTTCATCCATTGGGCGATGAGCCGCAGATCGCGCCCAATGCGGACGGGGACGAGTTGGAAGGTGCCCAACGGGGTGTTGGTGGGCCCCCATTCGACGATGTGGTCGAGCAGATCCGGCCGGCCGTCGGCCTCCGGTCGAGCGGAGGCCAGGTCGCTGAGTCGTGCGATGTCCTCTTCCTGGCGCAGCCGCATGTCGATGGTGTCGTCGGTGCTGGAGCTCGTACTGGAGTCGGTGTGCGGCACGGCGATGCTCTCCTCTCAGGGGTCTGGGCACGTCGGGAGGGGCGTGGGGGTGAGGGGCGTGATCGCGGGTCGCGGAGTCAAGCCATGGGGGTGACAGCGGTGGAGCCGGAAGGCGAGACAGACGTGGAAAGGGGGTTGGGGATGGTCACATAGACGGACTGGGTGTCCACCGGTCCCACGAGTTCGTCCAGGCCGCGCAGCCGCGTGAGCAGATTGGCCTTGCAGCGCAGGGTGGGTGTCTCCAGGAGCCGGGCGGGGAGCGGTGAGCGGGTTCTGGCGGGGCCAGACGCGGCCTCGGCGAGAAAGCGGCGGAACGCGGCCAGCAGGACGCGCTCGTCGACGAGTCGCTGGGATCCGAAGGCGCCGATCAGTCCGAGGACGTTGTTGACACCCAGGTAGTAGGCGAACCGCTCGTCGGTGACGTCGTCGGAGACGAAGGTGTCGCTGCGGCCGCCGATACCGGGCAGCCGGCGCTGGAGTTCGGCGTGCCGGGACGCGCGGAAGTAGTAGCCCTGGTTGTCCCGGTAGCGGCCGCCGACCGGCCAGCCGTCGGGGTCCAGCAGCACCAGGGTGTTCTGCTGGTGCGCCTCGAGCGCGATGCCGGCCTCTCCGTCCAACCAGAGCAGGGGGCGTACAACCGTGTGCAGATAGCGCAGGAACCACTCCGTGCCGGCGGCCGCGGTGGAACGACCGGTTCGAGCGGCGAGCCGGGCGATGAGGTGGGCGAGCCGGGAGCGCATCACCGGCTGCCCGGGCCAGGGGCGCGGCGCGAGGAGTCCGGCGACGCAGACGGCGTCGTCGCCGGGGCCGAACGGGTTGTGCCGGATGACGACGTCGAGGCCGGTCAGGGGTTCGCCATCCGGTCCGTCGACGGCGAGCCAGGCCGGATCCCGGACGATGTCGAAGCCCGGGAAGCCGGGGAAGGCCGCCCGCCACTGCTCGGCCAGTCCGCTGCGGAGCAGCCGGTGCACCTCGACACCGCGGCGGAGTTCCTTACGGAGGTTCTCACGACGGGAGTTGGTGATCCGCAGACCGAGGGAGAGTTTCAGCATGGCGGGAGCGCCGGGCCGGTAGACGGTACGGACCGAGGAAGTGGGGTGCCAGGGCCCACCGGACGGCCCGAGGTCGTGCAGCAGGCCGGCGTCGAAGAGCGCGGCGACCTCCGGACGGTGCCGAATCTCGCGAGCCTGCCAGGGATGCAGGGGCAAGGGCACGGTTCCGGTGGGCAGTTGGAGGCCGCTGCCCGCCAGGGAGAGGGCGAGCCGTTCGGCGGGCACGGTCCGGCCGCGCTCCGTCCAGGCCGACTCGCAAGCCAGCGCGGGCCGGCCGACCGCGATCCAGTGAAGGGGAAAGGAGCCACGCGTTTCCGGTGAGCAGACGGTGGATTCGGAGTCGGAGAGGCCCTCGCGGCTCTTCGGCGTGGGATGCAGGGGGTGACCGAAGAGGAGGGACTGTTCCGCGCTGAGGAACGGGGTGCTCGTGCTCGGATCGGCGGGTGTGGCCCGGCGGAGGGTGAGGAAGAGGGCGGTGCGCCGTACGGAGTCCGCGACACGGCCGACGAGTTCGGTGGCGTCCGCGTCGGGGTCGTCCCGCCGCGCGCTGTACGTCGCCTCGCGGCTGAGCAGGGCCGCGAGGGTGACGGCGCCGACAGCGGGCGCGTCATGGGGGCCGTGTTCCAGCAGCGGCGGACCGAAGCGGTGCCAGCCGGTGGGCGACCAATAGCGCACCGGGACGATGAGGACGGTTCCACTGGCGGCGAGGGAAATGCGCAGGGTGTCCCCGTCGGGGCGCACTAGGCCGCTCTCGCGCACCCAGCAGCGCAGCAGGTTCTCGACGGCTGCGGCGTCGGCCGCGATCTGCGGGTCGGGGTCGTCGAGCGGATCCGCGACGACCTCGCGGGCGCCGGCCTCGCGGATGCGGTTGTCTGGCGGCGCCTCATGGCTGTCGCGGTGCTGCCGGGGCACGGCCGCCACGGCGAGGGGCGGCCCCTGAGCGGGCAGCTGCGGCGCGGGCGGCTCCTCCGCCGACGGCTCCGGAGCGGGTGGCGGCTCCGGGGCGGGCGGCTGGGGTACTCCCGTTCCCGTTCCCGTTCCCGCCACGCTGATGAGCGGAGCCATGGCGGGCGACGCCGCCGGGGGCGATGGCACGGGTGCCGGGGACGGTGACGCCGCCGTTGGGGGCGATGGCGGTGCTGGGGGCGCCGTCTGGTCGCCGACGGCCGTCGTGGCGGTGGACGGCGCCCTGACCGTCGAGACCGCCGAGGGTGGAGCGGGCGGTCCTGCCGCCTCGGCCGGGGGAGGCGCTGTGTGGGGCGGCTGTGGGAGGGACGTCGGGGGGCCGGGGCGGGCGGAGTCGTCGGGGTCGGTCAGGGCGCCGGGCACGGGCTGCGGTTCGGGAGACAAGGGCGCTCCCCCAGAGGTGTGCGGCATGGTGGGTGCGGCGCGGGCATCACGGCGTTCATGTCCTGGGCCCGGCGCCTGCCTCCTTCGGTGGTGCGATGGCGGTGCGGTCGTACGGTGCGGGGCGCGTCACCGGTGGTCTCCGGCGAGCGGCGGGGCGAATGGGGCAGCGGTGGGAGGGAGTTCGCGGGAGCGGGTTCCGGCGGTGCGGATCGCCGCGTCCAGGGCGTCGGTGAGCCGGTCGAGGACGGCCTCTGTCTGCTCATCGGTGATGGTGAGCGGGGGGAGAAGGCGGATCACCGCGCTGTGGCGCCCGCCGAGTTCGACGATGAGCCCGCGCCGCAGGCACTCCTGCTGAACGGCCGCCGCGAGCGCGGGATCGGCGGGCGAAGCCCCCGTACGTGTGGCACCGGCGTACCACGCTCCCCCACCCAACGCCGCGCCCACACCCCCGCCTTGAGCGCCCACCCGGCGGGCTCCCTCACCCGGGTTCACCCCGCTGGCAGCAGGCCCAGCATCCGGGGCCACCAGCTCCAGGCCGATCATGAGGCCGCGGCCGCGTACGTCTCCGATCCACGCGTGCCCGGTGGCGAATTGGCGCAGCCGATCCAGCATCCGGGCGCCGATAGTTGCCGCGCGTTCGGCGAGGTTGTTCTCGCGGACGTAGGCGAGGGTCGCGGCGCCTGCGGCCATCGCCAGCTGGTTGCCGCGGAAGGTGCCCGCGTGGGCTCCGGGGGGCCAGACGTCGAGGTCCTCGCGGTAGACCACGACGGCCAGCGGCAGGCCACCGCCGATGGCCTTCGACAGCACCATCACATCGGGCACCACCCCGCTGTGGTCGACCGCCCAGAGGGCCCCGGTGCGCCCGACACCGGTCTGGACCTCGTCCGCGATGAGCGGGATGGAGCGGGCCGCGGTGATGTCGCGCATCCGGCGCAGCCAGCCGTCCGGGGCCGGGATCACCCCGCCCTCGCCCTGGACGGGTTCGAGGATCATCCCGGCCGGATCGGTCACCCCGCCCTTCGGGTCGTCGAGCAGCTTCTCGGTCCAGCGCGCGGAGAGTTCGGCGCCGTGCTCCCCGCCGACCCCGAATGGGCAGCGGTAGCCGTATGGAAAGGGCAGCCGGGTCACTCCGGACGACGGGGCGCCGCCGGAGGCGGCAAGGGCTCCGGCGGTCATGCCGTGGTAGGCCCCGGAGAAGGCGAGCAGGCCGTCTCGCCCGGTGGCGGTCCGCACCAGCTTGAGCGCGGCCTCGACCGCGTCCGTGCCCGCCGGCCCGCAGAACTGCACCCGCGCGCGGGCGGCGAGTCCGGGCGGCAGAGTGGCGAACAGCTCGTCCGTGAAGGCGTCCTTGACCGGTGTGGCCAGGTCCAGGACCTGCAGCGGCGCCTCCGCGTCCAGAACGGCCCGGATCGCGTCCAGCACCGCCGGGTGGTTGTGCCCCAGGGCCAGCGCCCCGGCCCCGGAGAGGCAGTCGAGATAGCGGCGGCCGTCGGCCCCTTCGACCGTCATCCCCCGGGCGCGCACCGGAACGACGGGCAGCGCCCGGGCGTAGGTGCGGGCGGCGGACTCACGCAGCGCCTGGCGCCGCAGAATGCCCTGGGCGGCGCCGTCGTCGTCGCAGACGGCGGCCAGTGCCATCGGCGGGAGCTGGGTCACGGCCACGCGTCTCGGTCCTCCTGCTGCTGAACACCCTCCGGCTGTCCCCCGTACGTACCAACGACGCGTGGCGCTCTGGATCACGGGCTGGGCGAAGATCCTTGCGGCCGGGAACCAAGGACCCGCTCGCAGCCGTCGTAGGCGGCACCGGCATAGTGGGATACCACCCCATTGCCGGGGCGGTGCATGACAATTCCGCACAGGCCGTAGAGCAGCTCAGATCCTCAGGGGGAGTCCCGCCCATGCCATCCAAACGCCGACCCGCACTGGCCGTGGCCGCCATAGCCTCGGTTCTGGCGCTCACCGCCACCGCGTGCGGCTCCTCGGACGACAACACCGACGCCAAGCCGACCGCGTCGTCGGAGCAGCAGGGCGTGGACGACATCAAGCTGCCCGACAACCTCAACGACAAGTTGAAGAACCTCGGCATCGATCTGGACCAGTGGAAGAACGGCGCCTGGAACAAGTGGGACAAGGACGACTGGCTGCGCGAGGCCGGTGACTTCATCAACCCGATCATCAAGGGCCTGTGGAAGCCGGACCGGATGCGCGACGCGCAGGAGCCCGACAAGCCGGTGGACGACAGCGACATCGCGGACGACCAGGGTGTGACCGACCCCGATCCGCAGCCCGTCCCGGCCAAGGAGGTCACCAGCCCGTACAGCTCCAACGTCCCCTACGCGGGCAAGGTCTTCTTCGACGGCCCCGAGGGCTCGATGGTCTGCTCCGCGACGGTGGTCGAGGACCCGGCGCATCCCGGCAAGTCCAACCTGGTGTGGACGGCGGGCCACTGCGTCCACGCGGGCAAGGGCGGCGGCTGGTACAAGAATCTGATGTTCGTGCCCTCCTACAACGACGCGGGCAAGTCGCAGGCGGAGCTGGAGAACGCCACCAAGGAGGAGCTGGCCCCCAAGGGTGTCTGGTGGGCCGACTGGGCGCAGACCTCCTCACAGTGGATCGACAACGGCGCGGCCGTGGGCGGTAAGGGCGCTCCGTACGACTTCGCGGTGATGCATGTGAAGCCGGAGGTCAGCGGCGGCAAGTCGCTCGAGGAGACGGTGGGCGGCGCGCTGCCGGTCGACTTCAACGCCCCGGCGGTGAAGTCCATCGACGAGATCACGGCCACCGGCTACCCGGCCGCTCCGCCGTTCGACGGCCAGAAGATGAACCAGTGCGCGGACAAGCCGGGTCGGCTCTCCCTGGACGCCAAGCAGCCGACGATGTACCGCATCGGCTGCACCATGACCGCGGGCTCCTCCGGCGGTGGCTGGGTCGCCGACGGCGCGGACGGCAAGCCGGCGCTGGTGTCCAACACCTCGATCGGCCCGTCCAACGCGGCCTGGCTGGCGGGCCCGCATCTGGGCCCCGAGGCGAAGGGCGTCTACAGCGCGGTCAGCAAGAAGTTCGCGAACCAGTGACCTGCTGAGCCCGTAGCCGTCAGGCAGCGATCCATCCCATGGCGAGGGGCGGCGCCCCGCGCCGGCGGCGCGCGCGCGGCGACCTACCGTGCCCCGCGGGGGTGGTCCCCCCCCGCGCCCCCCCCCCGCGTGGCGCTGGCCGTATCGGTGCGGCCGTTGGGGTGCGTGATGGGAGCGGAGC
>NZ_JBHYVB010000012.1:0-54536 GCF_042750115.1 Streptomyces sp. NPDC059455 | reverse complement strand
GGTCAGATAGATTAGCGCTAACCTCTCACCGGCTCTGCCCGTCGCCGAGCGGCAGGTATCCCTCCTTGGGGGGGGGCCCGCCCCCGTTTTGCGGGGGGGGGGCCCTCGTCGTGCAGGTGTCGTCGCCGACGCGGTGCGAGCGGTGTGACGAGCTGACTAGCGCTGTCCGGCGGCCGTGGCCGGGATGAAGCGCCGCAGCTCCGCCGCGAGCTCCTCGTGCACGCGCGCCTTGAGCAGCGTGCCCTCGGGGGTGTGCTCCTCGGAGAGCACCTCGCCCTCGGCGTGGGTGCGCGCGACGAGCTTGCCGTGGGTGTACGGCAGCAGCACCTCGATCTCGACCTGGGGCCGGGGCAGCTCCTCGTCGATCACCGCGATCAGCTCGTCGATGCCCAGCCCGCTGCGGGCCGACACCGCCATGGCGCGCCGCTCCATGCGCAGCAGCCGCTGCACAACGAGCGGATCGGCCATGTCCGCCTTGTTGATCACGACGATCTCGGGCACGTCGACGGCGCCCACATCGCGGATCACCTCGCGCACGGCGGCCAGCTGCTCCTCCGGTGTCGGATGCGAGCCGTCCACCACGTGGAGGATCAGATCGGCGTCGCCGACCTCCTCCATCGTGGAGCGGAACGCCTCCACGAGGTGGTGCGGCAGATGCCGGACGAATCCGACGGTGTCCGCCAGCGTGTAGAGCCGCCCGCTGGGGGTCTCGGCCCGGCGCACGGTCGGGTCGAGGGTGGCGAACAGCGCGTTCTCCACCAGGACACCGGCGCCGGTGAGCCGGTTGAGCAGCGAGGACTTGCCCGCGTTGGTGTAACCGGCGATGGCGACCGAGGGGACCTTGTGGCGCCGACGCTCCTGCCGCTTGATGTCGCGGCCGGTCTTCATCTCGGCGATCTCGCGGCGCATCTTCGCCATCTTCTCGCGGATGCGGCGCCGGTCGGTCTCGATCTTGGTCTCACCGGGACCACGGGTGGCCATACCGCCGCCCGAGGATCCGGAGCCACCGCCACCCATCTGGCGGGACAGCGACTGACCCCAGCCTCGCAGCCGCGGCAGCATGTACTGCATCTGGGCGAGCGAGACCTGCGCCTTACCCTCTCGGGACTTGGCGTGCTGAGCGAAGATGTCGAGGATCAGGGCGGTCCGGTCGACCACCTTGACCTTGACGACGTCCTCGAGGTGGATCAGCTGTCCGGGGCTCAGCTCACCGTCGCAGACCACGGTGTCGGCACCGGACTCGACCACGACGTCACGCAGTTCCTCGGCCTTGCCGGAGCCGATGTAGGTGGCGGGATCCGGCTTGTTGCGCCGCTGGATCACGCCGTCGAGCACCAGGGCGCCCGCGGTCTCGGCGAGCGCGGCGAGCTCCGCCAGGGAGTTCTCCGCGTCCCGCACCGTGCCGGAGGTCCATACGCCGACCAGCACCACGCGCTCCAGGCGCAGCTGCCGGTATTCGACCTCGGTGACGTCCTCGAGCTCGGTGGACAGCCCCACCACACGCCGCAGAGCGGCACGCTCGGAGCGGTCGTACTGGTCGCCGTCACGCTCCTCGTCGATCTCGTGACTCCAGGCGACGTCCTCTTCCATCAGGGCGTCGGCCCGAAGGCTCTCGGCGAGGCGCTGCCGGTCCTGCGGAAGGGAAGAGGAGTGGGTCAAAGGAATCCTTACGTCGTGGAATACCGTCACTGTCGACAACGCGTGGCGGGCCCGGGGGATTCCCCCGCCGGTGCCGGCCACGGACGCCGACCTCTTGATGGTCGCACGCGGCGGGCGGACCGTCACCCGGGTTTCACGGCCCATGGCACCGCGTAACGTACCGCGTGCCGCCCCGCCCGCGCGCCGGGCAGCGCGGCGCCCTTGGTGGTCTCCTTCTCCGTCTGTTTCCAGTCGGGGTGTCCCGGCATCGGCGGCGTTTTCCTGCCGTACAGCCACGGATGGAGGAATCCGCTCAGATCGCGTCCCGCCACCGTGGAGGCCAGCCGGACGAAGTCGGCGGTCGAGGCCACGCCGTCGCGGTGGCGGAGTACCCATTGCCGCTCCAGCCGCTCGAAGGCGGCCCGGCCGATCCGCTGCCGCAGCGCGTACAGCACCAGCGCGCTGCCGTCGTAGACCACCGGGCGGAAGATTCCGATCGGCTGGCCCGGGTCGGCCGCCTCGGGGGCCGCGGGCGGCCCTCCCTCGGCCCGCCAGGCGTCGGACTGCCCGTACGCCTTGCGCATCCGCCGCTCCAGGCTCGCCTTACCGCGCTCATCGGCGTACAGCGCCTCGTACCAGGTGGCGTGCCCCTCGTTGAGCCACAGATCGGACCAGCGGCGCGGGCTGACGCTGTCGCCGAACCACTGGTGCGCCAGCTCATGCACCATGATCGACTCGATGTACCACCGGGGCAGCTGATCGCTGGTGAACAGATCGCGCTCGAAGAGGGAGAGCGTCTGGGTCTCCAGCTCGAAGCCGGTGGTGGCGTGGGCGATCAGGACGCCGTAGGTCTCGAAGGGGTAGCGCCCGGCCCTCTTCTCCAGCCAGGCCAGCTGCCCGGGGGTGCGCGCGAGCCACTTCTCCAGCCGTGCGCGGTCCGCCGTGGGGACGACGTCGCGCACCGGCAGCCCATGGGGCCCGGTGCGGCGCGGCACGGCGGAGCGGCCGATGGAGATCTGCGCCAGCTCGGTGGCCATGGGGTGGGCGAGGCGGTACGTCCAGGTGGTGCGCGATCCCTTGCGGACGCGCTGTCCGGGCAGACCACCCGCGACGACCGTAAGGCTCTTCGGAGCGGTGATCCGGAAGGTGAAGCGGGCCTTGTCGGCGGGGTGGTCGTTGCACGGGAAGACCCGGTGGGCGGCGTTGGCCTGGTTGGCCATGGCCAGCCCGTCGCTGGTGCGGACCCAGCCGCCGTTCGTGCCGCTCTGCGGATCGCTGGTGTGGCGGACGGTGACCCGGAAGGCCGCGCCCTTACGGAGGGGGGCGGACGGGGTGATCACCAGGTCCTCACCGGCCGTGGCGAACCGGGCCCGCACTCCGTCGACCCGCACCGAGCCCACGGCGCCCTGGGCGAAGTCGAGGTTGACGGTGCGCAGCGGGGCGGTCGCGCGGCCGTCGATGGTGGTGACGGCGTCGAGCGGCCGGTCCTGGCGGTGGTAGGCGAACGCGATGTCGTACGCCGTGACGTCGTACCCGGGGTTCCCGAGCTGCGGGAAGAGCGGATCGCCGATGCCCAGGGGACTCGGGTGCACGGGGGACACCGGCCCCGCGGCGGAGGAGGGGCCGACCGCGAGAAAGACGGCGGCCATGGCGGCGGCCACCGACGTGGTCCTGCGGCGCCCGGTGCGCGGCGGCCAGGGGCGGCGCCCCGAAGAAAGCGTCATGCCCTACGGCTACCAGCGCCCCGGCGCCCGCGCAGTCGCTCCCGGCCTTGATCCACCCGAAGGAGTTCAGACGCCCGAAGAGTTCAGACGGCCCGACGGTGGTCAGGGGCGTGCCGCTCAGGAGCGCGCCCGTCGTCCGTCAGCGCACCGCGGCCATGCTGCGGCCCTCGCGCGTCACGTCGTAGACCCCGGGGACGTTCCGCATGGCCCGCATCAGCGTCGGCAGCCTGCCCGCGTCGGGCAGCTGGAGCGTGTAGGTGTGCCGGACCCGCTGCTCACGCGGTGGTTCGACGGCGGCCGCCACCACCTCCGCGCCCTCGGCCGCGATGGCCTCGGTGAGATCCGCGAGCAGATGCGGCCTGCTGAACGCCTCCGCGAAGAGGGTCACCCGATAGTCGCCGCCCCCGTCCCCGTCGTCCTCGTCCGCCCAGCGCACCCCGACGGCCTGGCGCCCGGCCGAGGTCATCCGCGCCACTCCGGGGCACCGCTCGCGGTGCACGGTGACGGCGCCGCCGCGGACCGCGAAGCCGGTGATCGCGTCGGGCGGCACGGGGGTGCAGCAGCGGGCGAGCCGTACGGTCGCGCCGGGCAGGTCGACGACGATGCCCGCCTCGGGGCGGCCCGCGCCGGGCGACGCGGGGGCGACGGTCTGGCCGCCCTGCGAAGTCTGCGAGCCCCGTGTGGCCTGCGCCTCCTGGCCGTCCTGTCCGTCCTGCGGGCCCTGGCTGTCCTGGCCGTCCGGTCCGTCCTGGCCGGTGAGCTCGGAGGCGGACTCCGGCTCCTCGGCGGTCTCCCGGGGCTCGTGCTGCGACGCCGGATGGGCGGCCAGCCAGCGGTTGATGGCGATGCGGGCGGCCGGGGTGCGGGCGTGGTCGAGCCACTCCGGCGAGGGGCCGTGGGAGGCGGTGTCCCGGGTGTCGCTCGCCATCAGCAGCTGCAGGGTGTCGCCGTCGCGCAGCACGGTGCTCAGGGTCGCGATCCGGCCGTTGACCCGGGCGCCGATACAGGAGTGCGCGTCGTCGCCGTACAGGGCGTACGCGGCGTCCACGCAGCTCGCGCCGGCGGGCAGGCCGAGCGTCCCGCCGTCGGAGCGGAAGACGGTGATCTCCCGGTCCTGGGCGAGCTCGTCGCGGAGCGAGGTCCAGAAGATGTCGGGGTCGGGTGTGGCGCTCTGCCAGTCGAGCAGCCGGGACAGCCAGCCGGGGCGGGTGGGGTCGGCCCGCTCGCCCTCGGGTGCGTCGGCGCCCTCCGTCGGGGCGTACGGATTGCCGAGGGCGATCACTCCGGCCTCGGCGACCCGGTGCATCTGGTGGGTGCGGATGAGGACTTCGGTGACCTCGCCGTCGCGCCCGGCCACGGCCGTGTGCAGCGACTGGTAGAGGTTGAACTTGGGGACCGCGATGAAGTCCTTGAACTCCGAGATCACCGGGGTGAAGCAGGTGTGCAGTTCGCCGAGGACCGCGTAACAGTCCGCGTCGTCGGAGACGAGAACGAGAAGGCGGCCGAGGTCGGCGCCGGTCAGCTCGCCGCGCTTGAGCCCGACCCGGTGGACGGAGACGAAGTGCCGCGGCCGGACCAGGACTTCGGCGGTGATGCCCGCCTCGTGCAGCACGCCCCGTACGTCCTCGGCGGCCTGGGCCAGCGGGTCGGGGCGGCCTGCGTGGGCCTGGAGGAGCTCGCGGGTCCGCGCGTACTCCTCGGGGTGGAGGATGGCGAAGACCAGGTCCTCCAGCTCGGTCTTGAGCGCCTGCACCCCGAGCCGCTCGGCGAGCGGGATCAGCACATCGCGGGTGACCTTGGCGATGCGCGCCTGTTTCTCGGGGCGCATCACGCCGAGGGTGCGCATGTTGTGCAGCCGGTCGGCGAGTTTGATCGACATCACCCGGACGTCGTTGCCGGTGGCGACGAGCATCTTGCGGAAGGTCTCGGGCTCGGCCGCCGCGCCGTAGTCGACCTTCTCCAACTTGGTGACGCCGTCGACGAGAAAGCGGACCTCCTCGCCGAACTGCTCACCCACCTGATCGAGGGTCACATCGGTGTCCTCGACCGTGTCGTGGAGCAGCGAGGCGGTCAACGTCGTGGTCTCGGCGCCCAGTTCGGCGAGGATCAGCGTGACGGCCAGCGGATGGGTGATGTACGGCTCACCGCTCTTGCGCATCTGGCCGCGGTGGGAGGACTCGGCCAGGACATACGCCTTGCGGAGCACATCCAGATCGGCTCCGGGGTGGTACGCGCGGTGGACCTTGGCCACATGCTCGATCGCGTCAGGCAACCCGCCGCGGGAGGCGGACCCCAGCAGGGCGGCCCGACTGAACCTGCGGAGATTGCGCAGGTCGATGCGGGGGAGGCCGCGCCTGCGGCCGAACGGGGCCTGGTCGGTGGCCTCTGCGCTCATGGGCACCTCCGGCGGCGTCGAGCGTCAACCGGCGTGGGTACTCCCCCGGGGCCGGTGCTTGATGCTATCGAGCCCATCACGCACGGCCGACCGGCTCTCGCCCAGAGTGAAACGGATCACCCATTCGAGGGAAGTGTCAGCCGAGGTCCGTGCCCAGCCAAGAGGGATCGATCTCCCCCTCGGCCACGATCACGGCAGGGCCGGTCATCTCCACCGTACCGTCCGGCCGTTCGCTGATGACAAGCCGCCCTCCGGGAACGTCCACGGTGTACGTGACGGGGTGCCCGGTGACGGCCGGATCGGTCCCGTCACGGCGTGCGGCGGCGACCATCACGGCGCAGGCGCCGGTGCCGCAGGAGCGGGTCTCTCCGGAGCCGCGCTCATGCACGCGCATCGCGACATGACGCGGGCCGCGGTCGACGACGAACTCGACGTTGGTGCCATTCGGGTACGCGGCGGCGGGGCGCACGGCGGGGGCCGTGAACAGATCACCGGCCTGGGCGAGGTCGTCGACGAAGGCGACCGCGTGCGGATTGCCCATGTTCACGTTGCGCGCGGACCAGCTGTGGTCACCGACCGTGATCGTGATCTCCCCTTCGGGGCCGGGCTCGGGCAGCGCGGCCTCGCCCATCACCACGGTGATCGGTCCGTCGGACCCGGCCGTGGCCTCGCCCGGCCGGGCGGCGTCACCGGCGTCCTTGGCGATGTGGGCCCGGCGCACCCCGGCCCGGGTGGCGATCGCGAGATCGCCCGCCTCGACCAGCCCGGCGCGCTGAAGGTACCGGGCGAAGACGCGGACTCCGTTGCCGCACATCTCGGCGATGCTGCCGTCGCCGTTGCGGTAGTCCATGAACCATTCGGCCTGGTCGGCCATGGCCCGCGCCTCGGGGTGTGCCGAGGACCGCACGACGCGGATCAGGCCGTCACCGCCGATACCGGCGCGGCGGTCGCAGATCCTGGCGACGGTGGCCGCGGACAGCTCCAGACGGCCGTCCAGGTCGGGGACGATGACGAAGTCGTTCTCGGTGCCGTGCCCCTTCAGGAAGGCCAGCCGTGGTGCGGTGCTCATTCCTCGATCCTACGGGGCGCCGCGCGCACCGTCCCCCGGTGCCCGGTCCGCCCGGGGGACCCACTGGACGGAGGGCCTAGCGGAGGCGGGCCACCCGCCAGAAGGTGAGGGCGACCAGCAGCGCCACGATCACCACATAGAGCACGACGAAGCGCCAGTCCGGGCGGCGTCCCGAGCCTCTGGGAGGCAGGCCCGGCCAGGTGTAGCCCACCCGGCGGGCGGCCATCAGGCCCCAGCCCGCCGCACAGCTGCTCAGCAGCAGGCCGAGCATGGCCACGACCGCCCCTCCGTCGCCGAACTCGAAGGCGAGCGGGAAGGCGAACATCAGCGAGCCGAGGATGGCCAGGCCGACGATCGGCGCGATCTGCCAGATCCGCAGTCGGCGCGGCGGGCGCAGCTCCCGGAAGGACTCCCCGGAGACCGAGCCCGCGCCGGCCTCGCCCTCGGAGCCGTCCTCGAGGACCGGCGCGCCGGGTTCGTGGAGCCCTCCGGCCTCATCGGGGCCGTCCGGGGTCAGCGGCCGCGCGTCTCCGTGCGGCGATTGCTGCGATGCGTCGCGAGGGCCGGCCTCCATCGCCACACGCCCTCCCAACTCCAGACACCACGGCACGATCGGAGCTTGATGATGGCATGCCCGCCGGGGCCCGAATGACGAGCTGAGCTTCCCGATGCCATGACGTGATCAGGCTGTGACCGCCCGTTCAACCAACGCGAGCGCGCTCGCCAGGAGTTCCCCTCTGTGGTCGGCCGCTCCGCTGAGCCAGTGGACCCTGGGATCGCGGCGGAACCAGGAGTCCTGACGGCGTGCGAACCGCTTGGTGGCGCGCACGGTTTCGGCCCTCGCCTCCTCCTCGGCGCACTCTCCCGCGAGCGCGGCGAGCACTTGCTGATAGCCCAGCGCGCGGGAGGCGGTACGGCCGGAGCGCAGCCCGGCGTCCTCCAGCCGGCGGACCTCCTCGACCAGCCCGGCGTCCCACATCCGGTCCACCCGCAGGGCGATCCGCTCATCCAGCTCGGGCCGCTCGACGTCGACGCCGATCTGGAGCGTGTCGTAGACCGCCTCGTGCCCGGGCAGATTGGCGGTGAACGGGCGGCCGGTGATCTCGATGACCTCCAGCGCCCGGACCACCCTGCGGCCGTTGCTGGGCAGGATCGCGCGCGCCGCCTCGGGGTCGGCGTCGGCGAGCCGGGCGTGCAGCACCCCGGAGCCCCGCTCCTCCAGCTCGGCCTCGAGCCGGGCCCGGACGGCGGGGTCGGTGCCCGGGAACTCGAGGGCGTCGATAGCCCCGCGGATGTACAGGCCGGAACCGCCGACCAGGACGGGGGTGCGCCCCTCGGCGAGCAGGCGGTCCATCTCGGCGCGGGCCAGCCGCTGGTACTCGGCGACGCTCGCGGTCTGGGTGACATCCCAGATGTCCAGCAGCCGGTGTGGCACCCCCTGCCGTTCGTCCTCCGTCAGCTTGGCGGTGCCGATGTCCATGCCCCGGTACAGCTGCATGGAGTCGGCGTTGACGACCTCGCCGTCGAGGTGTCTGGCGAGTGCGACGCCCAGATCGGACTTTCCGGCCGCTGTGGGGCCGACGACGGCGATGACTCGCGGCGGATGGCCTGCAGTATTCACCGGGCCAGTCTCGCAAATGCCTCGGGGCTCCTCGAATGAGCGACGTGACGGGGCACCGCCGGGTTCGTTGCCTGTTGCGAGGTTCCGAGGGCTGGTTCGGGGAATCGGCCGCCGCGCGCCGCGCGGTCGCCGCGCACCGCACAAGGGGGCACTCCGGGCGGCACGGGATTTCGCCCACGCGAGTTTCGCCCACACGAGTAAGGTATGGAGTAGATATGGGCGTGTTTTCCAGGTTTCGTCGTGTTCCGAAGGAGGCGAGCCGTTCGTCCGAGGAGGCACCGTCCGTGCGGTTCGCCCAGGCCACGGCCGACGCCATGACGGCGGATACCGAGTCCGGGACCGCCGATGGGGCTGAGATCGCGCGGAGCGGGAAGGAGAATCCGGCGGGTGAAGGCGCCGGGATCCCCAAACAGCAGTCCGCGGCCGAGGCGGCCGACAGCGAGACCGGTGAGAGCGCCCGCGCATAGGCAACCGACGAGGGTAGGTGGCACATGGGCCTGATGGACAATCTCAAGGCCAAGGCCGGTCAGATGAAGGGCAAGGCCGGCAGCTTCGCGCAGCAGCACGAGGCCAGGATCGAGCGGGGCCTGGAGAAGGCGGCCAAGTCGGTCGACACCAGGACCAAGGGCAAGTACAGCGCCAAAATCGAGACTGGCACGGGCAAGGCGAAGGACGCTCTCAACCGCCTCTCGCAGATGGACGAGCGCAAGCCCAAGCCCAAGGGCGACGCATAAGACTGGCCAAGCAGACAAGGCACAGAAGACGGGGGCGGGCGATGCCCGGCCCGGACCGACCGGCCCCGCCGGTGCGCGGCCGTGGAGCGCAGGCTCCACGGCCGCGAGCGGGCTAGGACGACCAGCTCGCCACGAAATACCCCACGCCGTACGGCGCTTCGTCATACCGCAACTCCCCCTTCAGGCGCGCCCCCGCGCCCGCCCCCGCGAGCACCTGCAGCGGCGCGCGACCCGCCACTTTGAGCTCGTACGCCAACTCCTCGTCGAGCGCGGCCAGCGCCCCGGTGTCGGCGGCCGCCAGCGCCCGCGCCACCTCGGCGTCGAACGCGGCCGCCCGCTCGTCGAGATAGCCCGGTGCCTTCAGCGTGCGGCATGCGGTGCCGTCGCCCATCACCAGCAGCGCGACCCGGTCCGCCCGCCCGGCGAGCTCCCTTCCGACTTGAATACACCGCTCGGCCGCGAGAGGTTCCCCCACACCCAGCCCCTCGACGGGCACCGCCGGGTCCCACCCCGCGTGCTCCAGCAGCCAGGCGCCGACCGCCAGCGACGTCGGCAGCGAGCGCGAGGACCCGCCGTCCGCGGCGTCCTCGCGGCCGGACTCCCCCGCCACCGGCGCGGCGAGTCGCACATCCACTTCCACGCCGAAGCCGCGGAACGTCCCGGCCGTGCCCTGCGCATGCGGCCCGCGCCCGGCGCGATCGGCGGGCCCCACCACGATCAGGCGCTCCGGACGCGCCGCCGCGAGGGCCTGGATGACCTCGCAGCACTCCGCGCGCAGCCCGTCCAGCTCGGGGGCGGCTCCGGCGGCGACCTCGGGCACCAGCAGCGGCGGACACGGGCAGACGGCGGCGGCGATCAGCATGATCGTGAGCCTAGCCGTGCGCTCAGTCGCAGCCGCAGCCCGCGGTGGGCGCGGCCGACTGCGGCGGCGGGGCGCCCACCGTCGGCAGGCCCAGCATCACACCGGCGGGCTTCTTCTCCCCGGGCGCGTTCCGCCGCTCCCAGGCGTCTCCGGCGCGAGTGCGCCGCACGCCCCGGGCCGGGCCCTCGGCCAGCAGATGGTGGGGGGCGGCGTAGGTGATGTCGACGGTGACGACGTCGCCGGGGCGCACCGGCTCCTCGGGCCGCGCGAAGTGCACCAGGCGGTTGTCGGGGGCACGGCCGGAGAGCCGCCGCGTGGCGTCGTCCTTACGGCCTTCGCCCTCGGCGACCAGAACCTCCAGCATGCGGCCGACCTGCTTCTTGTTCTCCTCCCAGGAGATCTCCTCCTGGAGGGCGACCAGCCGCTCGTAGCGCTCCTGGACGACCGCCTTGGGCACCTGGCCGTCCATCTCGGCGGCGGGCGTCCCGGGCCGCTTGGAGTACTGGAAGGTGAACGCCTGGGCGAACCGCGCCTCCCGCACCACGTGCAGCGTCTGTTCGAAGTCCTCCTCCGTCTCACCGGGGAAGCCGACGATGATGTCGGTCGAGATGGCGGCGTCCGGCATCGCGGCGCGCACCTTCTCGATGATGCCCAGGTAGCGCTCCTGCCGGTACGAGCGGCGCATCGCCTTGAGCACGGTGTCCGAGCCGGACTGCAACGGCATGTGCAGCTGCGGCATCACGTTCTCCGTCTCCGCCATGGCGGAGATGACGTCGTCGGTGAAGTCGCGCGGATGCGGCGAGGTGAACCGGACCCGCTCCAGGCCCTCGACCTTCCCGCAGGCGCGCAGCAGCTTGCTGAACGCCTCGCGGTCGCCGATGTCGGAGCCGTACGCGTTCACGTTCTGGCCGAGCAGGGTGATCTCGGTGACGCCCTCGGCGACCAGGGTCTCCACCTCGGCGAGGATGTCGCCGGGGCGGCGGTCCTTCTCCTTGCCGCGCAGCGCCGGGACGATACAGAAGGTGCAGGTGTTATTGCAGCCCACGGAGATGGAGACCCACGCGGCGTACGCGGACTCGCGCCGCGTCGGCAGGGTGGAGGGGAAGGCTTCCAGGGACTCGGCGATCTCGACCTGGGCCTCCTCCTGGACGCGGGCGCGCTCCAGCAGCACCGGCAGGCTGCCGATGTTGTGGGTGCCGAAGACCACGTCGACCCAGGGGGCCTTGTTGACGATGGTGTCGCGGTCCTTCTGGGCCAGACAGCCGCCGACGGCGATCTGCATGCCCGGCCGCCGGGCCTTGATCGGCGCGAGCCGGCCGAGGTTGCCGTACAGCCGGTTGTCGGCGTTCTCCCGCACCGCGCAGGTGTTGAAGACGACGATGTCGGCCTCGCCCTCGCCGGTGCCCTCGGGCGCGCGGACATAGCCCGCCTCTTCCAGGAGGCCCGAAAGCCGCTCGGAGTCATGGACATTCATCTGGCACCCGTAGGTGCGGATCTCGTAGCTCTTGGGTGCTTGAACGTCCACTGCCGGGCTCCGGTCGCTGCTGATGGTCACCCAACAAGGGTAGGCGGTCACAGAAGCCCCGCTGCCGGGCGGTGGACCGGGCCGCCGGCCCGCCTCCCGAGGGTGGACCGACGGCCGAACACCGGCACACTGTGTTCCATGACACGGAACAGCGCACAGGGCAACATGCTCGACAAGGCCATGGCCGTCCTCGGCTGCTTCCGGCCCGATGGCGGCGCGTTCCGTCTCACAGAACTGTCCGCGCGTACCGGGCTGGCCAAGACCACCGTGTTCCGGCTCTGCGCCGATCTGGTCCGTCTCGGCCTGCTCGAACGCGACGCCGAGACCTACCGGCTCGGAGGCGCCCTCTTCGAACTGGGCTCACTCGTCCCGCGCCGGCGCGATCTGCGGGAGGCCGCGCTGCCGTTCCTGCAGGACCTCTTCGAGGCTACGCACGAAACCGTGCACCTCGGGGTGCGCGAGGGCCACGAGGTGGTCTACGTCGAGCGCATCCACGGCCACGACGCCCTTCGGCTGCCGTCCCGCATCGGCGGCCGACTGCCCCTGACCTGCACCGGCGTCGGCAAGGCGCTTCTGGCGTTCTCGGGCTCCGAGCTGGTCGAGGAGGTCCTGGCCGCGCCTCTGCCCGCCCTCACCCCTCACTCGATCACCGATCCGGACCGGCTGCGCACGGCCGTCGAGCAGGCCCAGGTCGCGGGCCTGGCCTACGAGGAGGAAGAGGCGGCTCCGGGGGTCAGCTGCATCGCGGCTCCCGTCTTCGACGGACCGACCTCGGTGGCGGCGCTGTCGGTGGCCGTACCCCGCGGCCGCTTCCGGCCGGCGCAGCTGGCACCGGCGGTCCGGACGGCGGCCCTGGGCCTGTCGAGGGCCCTGCGCTCCGGCAGATGAGCGGGTGGCCGCTGCGCTCCGGCAGTTGAGCGGGTGGCCGCCCGCACAACGGGATGCCCGCACAACGGGATCCTCAGGCGGCCGCCCCTCCCCTCCCGGCAGCGGGCCTGGCAGGATCCTCGCCATGGCCCTCACCCTTCCGCGCCCGGACCGGCGCCGTGCCCTGCAGTCCGCCGCCGCGGGCCTCGTCGCCCTCGGGCTGCTGCTGTGGTGGCTGCTGGCGTCGGGCGGTGGCCCCTCGCCCAGCGGCCGGGTGACGTTCGCGACGGGGGTCTCCACCGGGGTCTACGACACCTACGGCCGGATGCTCGAGCAGGACCTCGCCCGGGACCTCCCCGATGTCGATGTGCGGCTGGAGCAGTCCAGGGGGTCCCCGGAAAACGTCGAGCGGCTGGCCCGGGGCAGGGCCACCTTCGCCATCGCCGCCACCGACGCCGTGGCCGCCTACCAGGGCGAGGGAGCGGGGCGGCTGCGGGCCTGCGCGCGGCTGTACGACGACTACATGCAGCTGGTCGTCCCGAGGGGCTCATCCGTACGGTCGGCGCGCGATCTGAAGCATCTGCGGGTGGGAGTGGGCGGCGACGGCTCGGGCGTGCAGCTGATCACCCGGGCGCTGATCAAGGCCGCCAAGCTCGACTTCGACCGGGACATCCGGGCGGAGCGGGTCGGCATCGACGCCATGCCGAGGCTGCTGCGGCAGGGCAAGCTCGACGCCTTCTTCTGGTCGGGCGGGCTGCCGACCACCGCGGTGCGCACCCTGGCGCACGCCTACCCGATCCGGCTCGTCCAGCTCGGCGACCTCACCGGCCCGCTGCACCGGCAGGGCGGGGTGACGCGCTACTACCGGGCCGCCACCGTGCCCGCCGACGCGTACGAGGAGATACGCAGGCCGGAGCCGGTCAAGACGATCGCCGTACCGAACCTCCTGGTCACCACGGACCGGGTGGCCCCCGATCTGGCGGAGGGCGTCACCCGCACGGTGATAGACAACCGGGACCGCATCGGGGCGAAGGTGCACGCCGCCCAGAAGGTGGACCTGCGGACCGCCGTCTTCACCGATCCCCTCGCCCTCCACAAGGGCGCGGCGCGCTATTACCGCTCGGTCAAGCCGTAGCCCGGCACCGCTGCCGCCTCGATACGGCCAACGACCGGGGCCTGATCCGGCAGGATCATCACATGACAGTGAAGAACGGCAGGCGGTGGAACCACAACATCCACTACCACCCCCGCATCCTCCACGCGGTCCCCGATGGCGCCCAGCGCGCCCTCGACGTCGGCTGCGGCGAGGGCATGCTCGCCCGCGCACTCCGGCGGACCGTGCCGCACGTCACCGGGATCGACCTCGACGCGGCCGGCCTCGAGCAGGGACGCGCGTACGGGGACGATGTCGACTACGTTCTCGGTGACTTCCTGAGCCATCCCTTCGAGCCCGCCTCGTTCGACGTCATCGCGTCGGTGGCCACCCTGCACCACATGGACGCCGCCACCGGACTGGCCCGCATGCGCGACCTGCTGCGGCCCGGCGGGGTCCTGGCCGTCGTCGGCCTCGCCCGGAACACCATGCCCAGGGATCTGCCGCGCATCCTCGCCGCCATCGCCGTCGGCACCGTCCACCGCGCCAGGAAAGGGCACTGGGACCACCCGTCCCCCGTCGTATGGCCGCCGCCGGTGACCTACCCGGAGATGCGGGCGCTGGCCGCCGAGCTCCTGCCCGGCTCGCGGTACCGCCGTCACGTCCTGTGGCGTTACAGCATCGTCTGGCGCAAGCCGCGGGACTGAGCGGCGAACCGGCCTCACGGCCCGCGTCACGGTCCTCACAGCCCGCCTCACGTCCTTACGGCTCGCGTCACGTCCCCTACCGCCCGCGTCACGTCCTTACGGTCGTCACGGTCTCACCGGGCCCCGTCCGCGGCACCGTAATGGTCACGCGCAGACCACAGGGCTCGTTGGGCGCGTAGTCGATCGTGCCCCTGCCCGCCGCGAGCAGCGCGCGGGTGATGGACAGGCCCAGGCCCGAGCCCGAGACGTTCTGGTGGCGGCTGCTGCGCCAGAAGCGGTCGCCGATGCGGGCGAGTTCGTCCTCGGTGAGGCCCGGGCCGCCGTCGGCGACGACGATCGCCACGGTGTCGCCCTCCGTGCGCGCCGAGACCTCCACATGCGCCCCCTCGGGCGTGAATTTCAGGGCGTTGTCGACGACGGCGTCCAGTGCGCTGGACAGGGCCACCGGGTCGGCCCAGCCGGTGATGGCCGCGGGGCCGGTGTAGGCGAACCCGACCTCCTCCCGCTCGGCCACCGGAAGCCAGGCGTCCACCCGGTCCCTCGCCAGCTCCGCGATATCGGTGAGCCGCAGATCCGCGGCGGAGTGCTCGGCCAGGGCGAGGTCGAGCAGATCGTCCAGGACGCTGGCCAGGCGCTTGCCCTCCGCCCGCACCGAGGCGATCTCCTCATGTCCGTCCGGCAGCTCCAGCGCCAGCAGCTCGATGCGCAGCAACAGCGCGGAGAGCGGATTGCGCAGCTGGTGGGAGGCGTCGGCGACGAACGCCCGCTGCTGCTCCAGGACTTGCTCGACGTTGTCGGCCATCTCGTTGAACGAGCGGGCCAGCCGCCGCAGCTCCGGGGGCCCGGAGGCGGCCGCGACGCGTGACTGCATCCGCCCGGTCGCGATGTCATGGGTCGCGGTGTCCAGGACGCGCACGGGCCGCAGCACCCATCCGGTGAGCCGGAAGGCGGCGCCGACGGCCAGCAGCATCGCGGCGCATTCGCCCCCGCCGATCACCAGCCAGCCGTGCAGAATCCGCGACCGCATCTGGCCGGTGGGCGAGTCGGTGACGACGACGGCCACCACGTCCCCGTCACGGACGACAGGGGACGCCACAGTGAGCCTGCCCCGCTGCCAGGGCCAGACCTGGGGCGGATCGTGGCTGCGGCGCCCGGCGAGGGCCTCGTCGAACGCCCGGGCGCTCTCGCCCGTGTCCGGCAGCCGCCAGCCGCCGGGCGCCTCGGCCATGAGCGGCGCGTCCCGGTCCCGGTAGAAGACCCCGGCCCGGATGCCGTACAGGTCGTGGTAGCGCTTGAGCTCGGCGCGCAGGGTGCCCAGCCGCTCGTTCCCCTCGGCGCCGACCGCCCCGGTGGGCCCGGCGGTGACGAACTGGGCGAGGGCGGCGAAGCGCGCGGTGTCGTCGATCCGGTCGACAACGACACGCTGCTGCTCCCGGGCGGCCAGGCTCCCCGCGAGCGGGAAGCCGAGCGCGAGGAGCACGCCCGCCATGAGGACGATGAGGAGCGGGAGGAGCCGAGTGCTCACCGAGGGGGTCCCGGTCGCTCAGCCGACCGGCGCGACGAGGCGATAGCCCACCCCGCGCACCGTCTCGATCAGGGCGGGCATCCGCAGCTTGGAGCGCAGGGAGGCGATGTGGACCTCCAGGGTGCGCCCCGTCCCTTCCCAACTGGTGCGCCAGACCTCGCTGATGATCTGCTCCCGGCGGAAGACGACACCGGGGCGCTGGGCGAGCAGGGCGAGCAGATCGAACTCCTTACGGGTGAGCGAAACGGTCGTCCCGTTGACGGAGACCTGGCGGGTGGGCAGCTCGATGGTGACCGGGCCGAGCCGCAGCGGCGGATGGGAGCCGTCCGGGCTCTCCTCGGTGCCATGGCCCGGGTCGTGGGCGGCGGTGCGGCGGCTGACGGCGTGGATCCGGGCGAGCAGCTCCATGGTGTCGTACGGCTTGACCACGTAGTCGTCGGCGCCGAGGTTGAGCCCGTGTATGCGGGAGCGCACATCGGCGCGCGCCGTCACCATGATCACGGGGGTGGCGGTGCGCTTGCGGATCTTGCCGCACACCTCGAAACCGTCCTGGTCGGGCAGGCCGAGGTCGAGAAGGACGACGCCGAAGGGGGCGCCCGAGTCCGGCAGCAGCGCCTGCAGCGCCTCCTCGCCGCTGCGGGCGTGGGTGACCTCGAAACCGTGCTTGGAGAGCATGGCGGACAGGGCCGCGGCGACATGGTTGTCGTCCTCGACGAGCAGCAGTCTCACCGGCCCCTCCGCCACCTTTCCGTATCTGGGGAGACGGGCCCCGTACGCGTCCCCGTCACCATGTCTTCGAATGCGGCCACGAACATGGCCACAGGGCATCCACCCCGATCGACGGGCAGCCGTCAAGAGCATTCGGTCACACACTGGCTTCCGTTACGCAGCCGGTACGCCGCGCATCATCCCGGTCACGCAGAGTGTCGCGTCGCGGCCATATCGTTATCCTCAATTTCAGCTCAGATGTAATGACGCTGGTCGCAGGCGCTCACTAGTGTCCTCCCAACCGAGGAGGACGGAGCGAGACGCCGATGAGCGAAGTATCGGTGACCAAGGACGCCGCACCGGTGGCGAACGCGTTGGTTGCGTTGTCAGGAGTCAACAAGCACTTCGGCGCGCTGCATGTGCTCCAGGACATCGACCTGACCATCAGCCGCGGCGAAGTGGTCGTCGTCATCGGGCCGTCCGGGTCCGGGAAGTCGACACTGTGCCGCACGATCAACCGGCTGGAGACGATCGACTCCGGCTCCATCACGATCGACGGCAAGCCGCTGCCCCAGGAGGGCAAGGAGCTCGCCCGGCTGCGTGCCGACGTCGGCATGGTCTTCCAGTCCTTCAACCTCTTCGCGCACAAGACGGTGCTCGAGAACGTGATGCTGGGCCAGACCAAGGTCCGTAAGACGGACAAGAAGGCCGCCGAGGAGAAGGCCCGCACGCTGCTCGACCGGGTCGGCGTCGGCGCCCAGGCGGACAAGTACCCCGCCCAGTTGTCCGGTGGCCAGCAGCAGCGCGTGGCGATCGCGCGCGCCCTGGCCATGGACCCGAAGGTGATGCTCTTCGACGAGCCGACCTCGGCACTGGACCCGGAGATGATCAACGAGGTGCTGGAGGTCATGCAGCAGCTCGCGCGGGACGGCATGACGATGGTCGTCGTCACCCATGAGATGGGCTTCGCCCGCTCCGCGGCGAACCGGGTGGTCTTCATGGCCGACGGCCGGATCGTCGAAGAGGCCGAGCCGGAGCAGTTCTTCAACAACCCCCGCAGCGACCGGGCCAAGGACTTCCTGTCGAAGATCCTTCACCACTGACCCGCTGACCCACTGAGCCCGCCGGGCCCGCACTTGGTCCGGCAGACCGCTCCACGTTCGCCACTGCGTATGTGAACCACGTACTGAACACAGAGGGATGGGCACCATGAGAATTCGTAAGACGGCCGCGGCGGCCACGGTGGTTCTCGCGCTGGCCGCGACGGCGACCGCCTGTGGCGGCGAGAAGGGCACCGCGGGGGACAAGCCGAAGGGCGGCGAGGTCTTCAGCGGCGATTACACGGTCGCGAAGGATGTCAAGATCGACTCGCCGACCCTGAAGGCGGCGCAGAAGCGCGGCAAGATCGTCATCGGCGCCAAGGCCGACCAGCCCTTCCTCGGGTTCCAGGACACCGAGGGCAAGCGCTCCGGCTTCGACATCGAGATCGCCAAGATGGTCGCCGCGGACCTCGGCTTCTCCGCGGACAAGATCAGCTTCAAGACGGTTGACTCCAACGTCCGCGAGACCTCGATCTCCAAGGGCCAGGTCGACTACTACGTCGGCACCTACACCATCAACGACGAGCGCAAGAAGCAGGTCGGCTTCGCGGGCCCGTACCTCACAGCCGGCGCCGACCTGCTGGTCCGCATGGAGGACAAGGGCAAGATCACCGGCCCGGACGGCATCAAGGGCAAGAAGGTCTGCTCGATCGTCGGCTCCACCCCGCTCCAGGAGATCAAGAAGCCGAAGTACGGCGCCAAGACCACCGAGCTGAGCAAGTACTCGCTCTGCGTCAAGCAGCTGCTCGACGGCCAGGTCGACGCGGTCACCACCGACGACGCCATCCTCAAGGGCTACGCCGCCCAGCGCCCGAGCAAGCTGCACGTGGTCGGCAAGCCGTTCACCGAGGAGCCCTACGGCGTCGGCATGAACAAGAACGACAAGGCGCTCCGCGACGCGATCAGCGACTCGCTCGAGAAGCACATCAAGAACGGCGACTACAAGAAGGCGTACGAGGGCACGCTCGGCAAGTCCGGCTCCTCCTACGTCGCGCCGAAGACGCCCCTGCCGCGCTACTGAGCAGGGCTCTTCGTCCGCATCGTTTTTGAGCAGGACTCTTCGCTCACCCGTTCGCCCGTTCACCTCGAAGCCGGTGCGCTCCGCACGCCGCTGACCTGACCGCTACCGCGGAGAATCGATGAACGTACTTCTCGATCATTTGCCCCAGTTCCGGGAGGGGTTCCTGGGAACCCTCTCCATCACGGCGGCCAGTGCGGCGCTGGCCCTCGTGCTGGGCGTCGTCATAGCCGGCTTCAGGGTGTCGCCCATACCGCCGCTGCGGGCGTTCGGGACGGCCTGGGTCACCCTGCTGCGCAACACCCCGCTGACCCTGCTGTTCCTGATCTCGTTCTTCGTGATCCCGCAGATCTTCTTCCCGGGGACGAGCCCCTTCGTCCTCGCCATGATGGCGCTGGGCTGCTACACGTCGTCCTTCGTCTGCGAGGCCGTGCGATCCGGTATCAACACCGTGCCGCTCGGCCAGGCGGAGGCCGCCCGCAGCCTGGGGATGACCTTCTTCCAGACCCTCCGGCTGATCGTCCTCCCCCAGGCCACCCGGTCCGTGATTCCCCCGATGAGCAGCATCTTCATCGCGCTCACCAAGAACTCGGCCATCGCCGGGGCATTCAGCAACACCGAACTGTTCAATGTCTCGAAGCTGCTGAGTGACAAGGGCTTCGCGATCGGCTGGATCTTCCTGTGGATCGCGCTGTGCTACCTGGTCATCACGTTCGCCATCAGCGGTCTCTTCCGGCTGCTGGAGAACCGCCTGGAGGTGGCCCGATGAGCTCGAGCGTCCTGTACGACGCCCCCGGCCCCAAGGCTCGCGTCCGGAACCGCGTCTTCTCCGTCGTCGGCGGCCTGGCCGTCCTCGGGCTGATCGTCTTCGCGGTGGTGCGGCTGAACGCCAAGGGTCAGTTCGCGCCCGAGATGTGGGACATCTTCAACTACGCGGGGGTGCGGAACAGCATCCGCGACGGTGTGATCACCACCCTGAAGGTGTTCGCGGTCGCGGCGGTCCTCTCCCTCGCCCTCGGTGTGCTGCTGGCCACCGGCCGGCTCTCGGACCACAAGCCCGTCCGCTGGTTCGCGACCGGCTTCATCGAGCTGTTCCGGGCCGTCCCGCTGCTGATCACCATCTACGTGCTGTGGGTGCTCTTCCTGACCTACCGCGCGGACCTGGGCCTCAGCGGTGACAACACCGGCTTCTGGGCCCTGGTCATCGGCCTGACCGTCTACAACGGCTCGGTCCAGGCCGAGGTCTTGCGAGCGGGCATCAACTCGGTGCCCAGGGGCCAGCGCGAGGCCGCGTACGCCCTGGGCATGCGCAAGACCCAGGTCATGATGACGGTCCTGGTGCCGCAGGCCGTAAGGGCGATGCTGCCGACCATCATCAGCCAGCTGGTGGTGACGCTGAAGGACACCTCCCTCGGCTATGTCATCACCTACCAGGAGCTGCTGTTCCAACTTCAGCAGCTGGCCGGCAACATCGTCGTCAACGACGACAACCCCTACGTTCCGGTGATCATCGTCGGTGGTGCCATCTACATCGCGATGTGTCTGGCCCTCTCCGCCCTCGCCACCTGGATCGAGCGGCGCGGCCGGCGCGCCAAGACCGGCATCAGGGTCGCGGACGCCGGACAGCCGCTCGCGGCCGCCGACCCGCTCGACGTCGTCGACCAGTCCGCGACCTCCGCTCCGGACGCGTCCGCGGGCAAGACGAACTGAGGGGACGTCCGGGCGACCGGGCGGACGCCGTCCGGGAGGGCCGGGCGGATGAGCGAGACCCTTACCAGGGCGGTGGCGCACGCGCCACCGCCCTTCGTCGCTTGACGCGGGCAGCGGCAGTGGGTTGCATGCTTTCTGTGATCGCTCACCGGGTTTCAACTGCCAATTTCCGTACGTCACGTACGACCCGCAGGGCCACGGGAACCGCACCGTGGACCCGGTGATCGTCGCCGGGGCGGGCCCGGTCGGCCTGACCCTGGCCCTCGCCCTCGCGCGCCTCGAGGTGCCCGTCATCCTGCTGGACGAGTCCACGGAAGCCGAGGAGAGCCGTCTGGCCCGCACCGTCGTGCTGCGCCCGGACGCCGCCGCCCTGCTGGAGCGGCTGGGCTGCCGGGTCACCGCCCGCAGCCGGCCGTGGACCGGATGGCGCACCATGCGGCGGCGGCAGCTGGTGCGGCAGGTGCCCCTCACGCCCGGTGGCCTCTTCGGCGGTTCGCCGTCGCCCGAGCGCGGCACGGGCGGCTGGGACGGCGGCCTTACGGAGGCCATGGACGCTCCCGAGGGTGACACGCCCTCCTCCGAGGACGAGTCGGCGCCGGTGTCGGCGCCCTCCCCCCTACATCTGCCCCAGCACGAGCTCACCAGGGCGCTGCGGGGCTCGCTGGCCGCCATGGGCGACGAGGACCTCGTCCGGATCGTCTCCGGAACCCGGATCGACGACCTGGAACAGGACGACCACGGGGTCGGGGTGCGCACCCGGGGTGCCCAGGCCACCTGGTGGCGGGGCAGCTATCTGGTGGGCTGCGACGGGCCGCGGTCCACCGTCCGCAAGCTCCTGGGCGTGCGCTTCCCGGGCCGTACGGCGGTGGAGCGGCACGCCGTCGCGGCGCTGCGCGCCGAACTCCCCTGGCCCGGCGAGGCCCTGCTGCACCGCTCCCCGCCCTGGCGCAGCATCGACGCCGAGGTGACCGCCCGGCCGCTGCCGCACGGCCTGTGGCGGATCGACTGGCTGCTGCCGCCCGGCCGCGATCTGGTCACCCCCGACGCCCTGATGGTGCGGGTGCGCGACACCCTCGCGGGGTGGTGCGGCGAATCCGAGTCCCCCTATGAACTCCTGGACACCGGCGTGCACACCGTGCACCACCGGCTCGCGCTGCGCTGGCGTGTCGGGCGCGCCTTCCTGGCCGGGGACGCCGCCCATCTGCTGGGCGCGCTCGGCACCCAGGGGCTGGAGGAAGGGCTGCGGGACGTCGACAACCTCGCCTGGAAACTCTCCCTCGCCTGGCACCACGGGGCCTCGGACGCCCTGCTCGACAGCTATCAGGCGGAGCGGCGCGGAGCCGTCGGGGCCCGGCTGCGCGCGGCGGACCAGTCGCTGCCGCTGGTACGGGCGGCCGGCGGCTGGCACGCGGTACGGCGCACCGTACGGCCCGGCGGGGCGCGCGGGCACGACGCGCTGCTCACCGACGGTCACCTCGGACGGGGCCCGCTGGGCGCGCCGCCGGTCTACGACCGTTCGCCGCTGGCCCCGGCCGCCCCGCCGGACGGCTCGATCACGGTGGGCACGGCGCTCGGGGCGCCGGTCGCCGATGTGCCGGTGACCGCTCCGGACGGCTCGGTCGTACGGCTGCGGGAGCGGCTCGGGCGGGAGCTGCTGGTGGTGCTGGTCGCTCCCGGCACCGGGGTGTGGGACCGCCGCCACTGGATGCGGGCCGGGCTGATGCCGCGGCTGGCGGCGGCCGTCGCGGCGCTGCCCCTGCGCACCGAGCTGCTGGTCACCGAGGCGTACCCGGGAGCCCCGGCGCACACCGTGCTGCTGGTGCGGCCGGACGGCCATCTCGCCGCGGCACTGTCCGGGGTGCGGCCGGGCGCGCTGTACGCGTGCGCGGACGCGGCCCGGGGCGGGAACGCGGCCAGGGGCGCACCGGCGGAGGCGAGCGCGCGGCGGTAGTGCGGGAAGCGCGGGCTCGGCGGGGCGCGCCCGCGCTCGCGCTGTGCGCCTGGTCCATCTCCGGGGCGCGCGGTGCGTGTCCGGGCGTGCGTGGTCAAGGCGCGCGTCCAGCTCCGGGCCGATGCGGTTGACCTTCCTTTCCAGCACATGATTCACTTCGCAGCGTGACTGACACCTGCTTGCCTCGCTTCTGGCGGAGGGTCCATCTGGACCTGGTCCGCTACGCGGGCTGTGTCTGTCGTCCGTCCTGTTGATCCGCCCTCTTTCCCGCGCGGCTCGGCCGCGCCCCTTTCGCGATCATTCAGGACGGTTCTCTGTGCCCGACGTACGCACTTCCCCCTCCAGTCCCGTGCGCCCCTCCGCGGACCTCATCACGGACCCCGCATCCGGTCCCGTCGCCCCGCCCAGCGCCGCGGAACTGCTCGACTTCGCCCACCGGACCGCCGCCGACGCCGAGCTCGTCGCCTCGCTTCCGCTCGATCCGGAGGGCCGCACCTGGCTGCGCCTCGACGGGCCGGGCGGCAGCGAAGCCTGGCTGATCGGCTGGCCTCCGGGCACCGGCACCGGCTGGCACGACCACGGCGGCTCCCATGGCGCCTTCGTCTCGGCGGCGGGTGAGCTCAACGAGCAGTCACTCGCCGCGCGGCTGCCCACCGAGGGCTGGAAGACCCTGGAGCTGGCCGACGGTGTGGACCGCGAGCGGCGGCTGCCCGCCGGGCAGGGCCGGGCCTTCGGACCGCATCATGTGCATGAGGTGATCAACCCGTCCGACACCGAGCATGCGGTGTCGGTGCACGCCTACTATCCGCCGCTGCCGCTCATGCGGCGCTACAGCCGCACCGGTCAGACGCTGCGGCTGGAGCAGGTCGAGCGGCCCGAGGAGTGGGGATGAACGCGATGGGCACGACCAACACGAGCAAGCGGAGCGTGGACGAGCTGCTGGCCGAGGCCCGCGAAGGACTCGACCGGCTGGAGCCCCTCGACGCGGCCGCGGCGCAGGTCGAGGGCGCGCTGCTGGTGGACATCCGGTACGCGGCGCTGCGGGAGCGCGACGGCACCATCCCGGGGGCGCTGATCGTCGAGCGGAACGAGCTGGAGTGGCGGCTCGACCCGCAGTGCGACCACCGGCTGCCCGAGGCCACCCACCACGATCTGCGGGTTGTGGTGGTGTGCAACGAGGGCTACGCGTCCAGCTTCGCCGCGGTCTCGCTGCGCCAACTGGGACTGGCCCGGGCGACCGATCTGATCGGCGGCTTCCAGGCGTGGCGCGCGGCGGGCCTCCCGGTCGACTAGCGCCCCGCGTCCCGGGTGCCGGGACGGGCCTGGAGCTCTCGGAGGTCGGGCGCCGAAGCAGAGATCCGGAACCTCAGAGATCCGGAAGGTGATGCTCCAGCAGCTCCGCGTCTTCCCCCTCCTCCTCCAGCGCACGCCGCACCACCCGCAGCGCCAGCCCCTCGGAGTAGCCCTTGCGGGCCAGCATCCCGGCGAGACGGCGTATCCGCTTCTCCCTCTCCAGGCCACGGGTGGCCCTCAGCTTGCGCTCGACCAGCTCTTGCGCGGTCCGCTCCTCCTGATCGGCGTCGAGCTGTCCCACGGCGTCGTCGATCAGGGTCGAGTCCACACCCTTGGTGCGCAGCTCCCGGGCGAGCGCCCGCCGGGCGAGCCCGCGGCTGTGGTGCCGGGACTCCACCCACGCCTCCGCGAACGCCGCGTCGTCGATCAGACCGACGTCCTCGAACCGGGACAGCACCTCCTGTGCCGCGTCATCGGGGATGCCCCGGGTGCGCAACGCGTCCGCAAGCTGCTTACGCGTGCGCGGGGTCCCGGTGAGCAGGCGCAGGCAGATTGCCCGCGCCTGCTCCTCCGGGCCCGGCGGCGCCCCCTGCTCGGCCCTCGACGAGGAGGGGGCGCCGCTGTCCGGACGGTCCGGGCGCTCCGGACGGCCTGGGCCGTCCGGCCATTCGGTCCGCCGTGTCATGGATCAGCTCTTGGCCGCGGCGGTCTTCGCCGCCTTCGCCCCGGACTTGGCCGCCGGGGCGGCCACGGCCTTCGCCGGTGCGGCGGCGGCCACGCCCGCGGCACCCGCCGCGTCCGCGGTGGGCTCCGCGGCGGCCGGGTCCTGGGGCTTCACCCCGATGCCGAGCTTTTCCTTGATCTTCTTCTCGATCTCATTGGCGAGATCGGGGTTGTCCTTCAGGAAGTTGCGGGCGTTCTCCTTGCCCTGGCCGAGCTGGTCGCCCTCGTAGGTGTACCAGGCACCGGACTTGCGGACGAAGCCGTGCTCAACGCCCATGTCGATCAGACCGCCCTCGCGGCTGATGCCCTGGCCGTAGAGGATGTCGAACTCGGCCTGCTTGAAGGGCGGCGCGACCTTGTTCTTGACGACCTTGCAGCGGGTACGGTTACCGACCGCGTCGGTGCCGTCCTTGAGGGTCTCGATGCGACGGATGTCGATGCGGACCGAGGCGTAGAACTTCAGCGCCCGGCCACCGGTCGTCGTCTCCGGGGAGCCGAACATGACGCCGATCTTCTCGCGCAGCTGGTTGATGAAGATCGCGGTGGTCTTGGACTGGTTCAGCGCGCTGGTGATCTTACGGAGCGCCTGGCTCATCAGCCGGGCCTGGAGACCGACGTGGGAGTCGCCCATCTCACCCTCGATCTCCGCGCGCGGCACCAGGGCGGCGACGGAGTCGATGACGATGAGGTCGAGAGCGCCGGAGCGGACCAGCATGTCCACGATCTCGAGCGCCTGCTCGCCGTTGTCCGGCTGGGACAGGATCAGCGAGTCGGTGTCCACACCGAGCTTCTGCGCGTAGTCCGGGTCGAGGGCGTGCTCCGCGTCCACGAAGGCGACCGTGCCACCCGCCCGCTGGGCGTTGGCCACCGCGTGCAGGGTCAGGGTCGTCTTACCCGAGGACTCCGGGCCGTAGACCTCCACCACGCGGCCGCGTGGCAGGCCGCCCACGCCGAGGGCGACGTCGAGAGCGGTCGACCCGGTGGGGATCACCTCAATGGGGTCGTTCGGCCGGTCGCCCATGCGCATCACGGCGCCCTTGCCGAATTGCCGTTCAATCTGTGCGAGCGCGGCGTCGAGGGCCTTCTCGCGGTCGGTTCCTGCCATGGGTCCCACCCGGTTTGCTTGAGTCGATCGCTTCACGTCCAAGACGCTAGCGCCTGCCACTGACAAGCGGCCCTGTCGTCCCCGGCCTGTGGATAACTGCCGGGGCCCCCATAAGAATGGATGTTCGATTTTTGTGTCAACCACGCCGCGCCAGCGCGGCGCGCATCCGCGCGAGGGCCGAGAGTCCGCGCCGCCGCGTGCGCCCGTGCACCCGCAGATCGTCGGTCACGTCATAGCGCTTGATGTACGCGCCGAGGAACGCCTGGAGCGTCGCGGTCGCCGGAATCGCGATCAGCGCGCCCACCGCGCCCAGCAGCGCGGTGCCCGCTATCACCGATCCGAAGGAGACGGCCGGGTGGATGTCCACCGTCCTGGCGGTGATCCTCGGCTGGAGCAGATAGTTCTCGAACTGCTGGTAGATCACGACGAAGATCAGGACCCACAGCGCGTACCAGGGCTCGATGGTGAACGCGATCAGCATCGGCAGGGCCCCGGCCAGGTAGGTGCCGATGGTCGGGATGAACTGCGAGATCAGCCCCACCCAGACGGCGAGCGCCGGGGCGTAGGGCACGCCCAGGGCCTCCAGCAGGATGTAGTGGGCGACACCGGAGATCAGGGCCATCAGCCCGCGGGAGTAGATGTAGCCGCCGGTCTTGGCGACCGCGATCTCCCAGGCGCGCAACACCTCGACCTGCCGGGTCGGCGGCAGCACCGAGCACAGGGCGCGGCGCAGCCGGGGGCCGTCGGCGGCGAAGTAGAAGGCGAACAGGGTCACCGTCAGCGTCTTGAACAACCCGCCGAGCACCTGTGTGGAGACGTCCAGCACATTGTCGGCGCTGTTCTTGACGTAGCTCTGCAGCCAGTCGGAGTGCAGCAGGCTGTCCTGGATCTCCAGACGCGACAGATGCGTATGGAACGTGTCGTTGATCCAGCGGACCACGTCGTCGAGGTACTTCGGGAAGTCCTGGACCATGGTGATGATCTGGTCGGCGAGCATCGAGCCGAGCAGGGTGAAGAAGCCCGCGGTGCCGACGAGGATGGCGAGAAAGACCAGCCCGGTGGCCAGCCCCCGGCGCATCCCGCGGGCGGCCATCCGGTCCACGGCCGGTTCGATCGCTAGCGCCAGGAAGAACGCGATCAGGATGTTCAGCAACAGCCCGGTCAGCTGGTCGAAGGCCCAGGTCGCAAGGCGGTAACAGGCCACCAGCGCGAGTGCGAGCACCATGGCGCGCGGCAGCCAGCGCGGCATGCGCGCGGCGGGTTGCGGGGATTCCGAGGAGGCCCGAGCGGCGCTCGGGTTGTCGTCGGCGTCGGAGGAGAGGGTCTCTTCGGTCGGGGCCACGGGGCAAGTGTGGCGTACACCGGTCGAAGAAATCCGGCCACCCCGGGAAGCTGATGCGCCCGGAGCGCCCGGGGACCGCTCAGCGCCTGCTGTCGGGGATCTCCATCGCGGCGCAGACCCCGCGCCAGACGTCCTTGGCCTCCCAGCCGTCCTTCAGCGCCTCGTGCACCGTCCGGCCGCCGAGTTGCGACATCACATGATCGCGCGCGAAGGAGTCGGCGTACGCCTCGCCGAAGTGGTTCGCCATTCGCTGCCAGAAGTCCGTCAACCGCATGTGACCAGTATCGCGCTCCCGGGGTGCACCGGTGCGTGAGCCCCCTACCGACGGTGTCTTCCGGCCTACGGTCTGTCCATGGATCGATCCGCAAGCCTCCCCTCTTCGCCGTCGTCGCCCTCCTTGCCCACGGCCGGGCCCGCCGAGCCGGCCCGGCCGGACGGGTCCTCCGCGCTCTCCCGCGCCGAGCGGTTCGTCTGGCTGTCCGCCCGCGTGCTGGAGCAGCGCAGATTCGCGTACCACTTCCTGGGCGGCGGCGCCGAGGCGGTCGAGACCGCGCTGACCGCGTACCTGGGGACCGACGGGGGCTACGGCCATGCGCTGGATCCGGATCTGCGCGGCCCGGTGAGCCAGCCACCGCATGCCGTGCACGCCTTACGGGTGCTCGACGGGATCGGGCGGTGCGGCGGGCAGCGGGTGGAGCGCCTGTGCCGCTATCTGACGTCCGTGTCCACCCCGGACGGCGCGCTGCCCGTCTGCCGCCCCTCGCCGCACGGCTACCCGGCGGCCCCCTGGGTCCCGTCGGCGGACGATCCGCGCGGTGATCTGCTGACCACCGGGCCGGTGGTGGGGCTGCTGCACCGCAACGAGGTGTGGCATGCGTGGCTCTTCCGGGCCACGGACTTCTGCTGGGCGGCGGTCGCCGCCCTGGCGGAGGGCGGTGCGGCGGCGCGTCCGTACGAGGTCGCCGCGGCCGTCGCCTTCCTCGACGGGGCGCCGGACCGGGCCCGGGCCGAGGCGGCGGCCGAGCGGCTCGGCCGCCGGGTGCGGGAGGAGTGGCTGATCGTGCCGCCCCCGGCCGCCGGGCCCGCCGAGGACCGCTCCTTGGCGCCGGAGCCCTGTGAGCCCCTCCAGGTGCACGACATGCCCCTCCAGGTGCACGACATCGCCCGTACGCCCGGCTCGCCGGCGCGCCGGTGGTTCACCGACGCCGAGGTGGAGCGGTCCCTGGACGCTCTCGTGGCCGCGCAGCAGGAGGACGGCGGCTGGCCGCCGCGCCGGCATGCGTGGACGCCGGGGGCCACGCTGGAGTGGCGGTCGGTGGCGACCATCGAGGCGCTGCTGACGCTGCGGGCCTACGGGCGGCGGATCTGAGCGCGGGCGTCCGGGGCGGTCACAGGGCCCGGACGCCGGCCGTGACGGCTACGGCCACGGCGACCACCACCAGGAAGGGGGCGCGGAGCACCAGCGCGAGCGCCGCCGCACCCAGCCCGGCCGCCCTCGCGTCCAGGAGGAGGTGCCGGCCGTCGCTGAAGGTCTGCTGGGCGGTGAGCGCGGCCAGCAGCGCCACGGGCAGCAGCGCGGCCAGACGCCTGACGAGCGGGCGCTCCAGGACTCCGGCGGGCACCGAGAGGCCCAGCAGCTTGACCAGGTAGCAGCCCGCCGCGGTGACGCCGATGGCGATCCAGGTGGTCATCGGCGCTCACCCTCCGTGCCGCGCGCCATGCGCCCGTGCACCGTAAGGACGACGGGAGCGGCGAGCGCCGCCACCAGGACCGGGACCCCGGCGGGCAGCACCGGCTGGCAAAGGAGCACCAGCAGGACGCCGAGACCGGCCACGGCCCGTTCGACGGTACCGCTGAGCATGGGTGCCAGCAGGGCGAGGAAGACGGCGGGCCCGGCGGCGTCCAGGCCCCAGGCGTCGGTGTCGCCGAGGGCGGACGCCCCCAGGGCGCCGATCAGCGTGGTGAGGTTCCACAGGACGTACAGCGTCAGCCCGGTGACGGTGAAGCCGAGGCGCGCGGTGCGCCGGTCGGGCTGGGCGAGGGCGACGGCCGAGGTCTCGTCGATGACCCATTGGGCCGCCAGGGGGCGCACCGCGCGCGGCAGCCCGAGGAGTCCGGACAGCCGCAGCCCGTAGAAGGCGTTGCGCACCCCGAGGAAGAACGCCCCGGCGGCGGCGGTGAACGGATTGCCGCCCGCCGCCAGCGCGCCCACGAGGGCGAACTGCGACGCCCCGGTGAAGACCAGCAGGCTGAGCGCGCAGGTCTGCAGCAGGCCGAGCCCGGCGCCCGCCGACGTCACCCCGAAGGCGAAGCCGGAGAGCCCCACCGCGACACCGACGCCCAGGGCGTCGCGGACGACGGCCGAGTCCGCCGGGGGCGCGGCGGGATCGGTTTGTATCTCTATCTGTTCTGACACAGCGCGCACGCTAGGAGAGCACTTCGGCTCCGGTCTTGTACGTTCTTGCGCGCTCGCGCCGGTAGGCGCCCGGTGGCACCCCCACGATCCGGGTGAAGTGACGGTTCAGGTGGGACTGGTCGGTGAAGCCGACGGCGACGGCCACCTCGGCGGGCGCGCTCCCGGCGTCCAGCAGCCGCCGCGCCCGGCGGACCCGCGCGTCGGTGAGCCAGGTGTGCGGCGGCATCCCGTAGACCGCGCGGAAGGCGCGCAGGAGGGCGAAGGGACCAGTGCCCAGCTCGGCCGCCAGCCGCTCCAGGGACGGCGGGTCCGCCATCCGCTCCTGGAGGATCGCGCGGGCGCGCGCCGCCGTCCGCGCACCGGCGGTGCGCGCCGTGCGCTCGGGGAGCGGGCCGCCGTGGTCGCGCAGCAGCCGGGCCAGCGCGATGCGCAGCAGGCTGTCGGCGGCGAGCGCGTTGCCCTCCTCGGCGGCCCGGTGCACCGCGGTCACCAGCCGCGCCCCCTGGGGATCGTCGACGGTGGGGATCCGGAACCCGGCCGTGCCCCGGAGCGTGGTCGTCTCGGCGGCGATACCGGCGACCAGGTCCACGGCCGGGTACAGCACGCTGTACGCCCACCCCTCGGGCGCCCCCGCCCGTCCGGTGTGCGGCACCTCCGGGTTGATGAGCGCGAGCCCGCCGGGCCCGGTGCGCTCGATGGCGCCGCGGTGGTGGAACTCCTCGACGCCCTCGGTGATCGCGGCGATCACGAAGGTCTCGTGGGTGTGCCAGACGAAGGTCTTGTGGATGTAGCGGGCGCGCAGCAGATCGACGCCCGGAAGCTGGGGGTACCGCCAGTGCCGCGCGCTCTCCCGGTTGGCCATGGCACCATTGTGCGCCCCGCCCGAGCCCCCTCTGACCTGTGGCTCCGTCCATTGTCAGTGGTGCGGTGCACGATGGAGGGCATGGCAGGCTCGGCGCTCGACGGATTCTCCCCGGCCACCCGCGGATGGTTCACGGGTGCCTTCACCGCGCCCACGCCCGCGCAGGAGGGCGCGTGGCGGGCGATCGGCGCGGGCTCGGATGTCCTGGTCGTCGCCCCCACCGGTTCGGGCAAGACCCTGGCCGCCTTCCTGGCGGCCCTGGACAAGCTGGCCGGTGAGCCGGTGCCCGCCGAGGCGAAGAAGCGCTGCCGGGTGCTCTATGTCTCCCCGCTGAAGGCCCTGGCGGTGGACGTCGAGCGCAATCTGCGCAGCCCGCTGACCGGTATCCGCCACGAGGCGGTGCGGCTGGGCATGCCCGAGCCGGAGATCCGGGTGGGCACCCGCTCGGGCGACACCCCGGCCGCCGAGCGCCGCGCTCTGGCCACCCGCCCGCCGGACATCCTCATCACCACCCCCGAGTCGCTGTTCCTGATGCTCACCTCCGCCACCCGGGAGGCGCTGCGCGGGGTGGAGACCGTGATCCTTGACGAGGTCCACGCCGTCGCGGGCACGAAGCGGGGCGCCCATCTCGCGCTGTCGCTGGAGCGCCTCGACGAGCTGCTCGAGCGCCCCGCCCGGCGCATCGGCCTGTCCGCGACGGTGCGGCCGGTGGACGAGGTGGCGCGGTTCCTGTCGCCGCGGCGCAAGGTGGAGATCGTCCAGCCGCCCTCGGGCAAGGAGTTCGACCTGTCGGTGGTCGTGCCCGTGGAGGACCTGGGCGAGCTGGGCGGTGCCCCCGCCCAGGAGGGCGAGGCGGGCGAGCGGCCGTCGATCTGGCCCCATGTGGAGGAGCGGATCGCCGATCTGGTCCAGGCCCATCGCTCCACCATCGTCTTCGCCAACTCCCGCCGGCTGGCCGAGCGGCTGTGCAACCGGCTGAACGAGATCGCCTACGAGCGGGCCACCGGTGAGGCCCTGCCCGAGGACCACTCCCCCGCCGAGGTGATGGCCGAGGCCGGTGCGGCCCGGGGCGCGCCCGCGCTGCTGGCCCGCGCGCACCACGGCTCGGTGTCCAAGGAGCAGCGGGCGCTGGTCGAGGAGGACCTCAAGGCGGGCCGGCTGCCCGCCGTCGTCGCCACCTCCAGCCTCGAGCTCGGCATCGACATGGGCGCGGTCGACCTGGTCGTCCAGGTCGAGTCGCCGCCCTCGGTGGCCTCCGGTCTCCAGCGGGTGGGCCGGGCCGGCCACCAGGTGGGCGCGGTCTCGACCGGCGTCGTCTTCCCCAAGTACCGCGGCGATCTGGTGCAGGCCGCGGTGGTCACCGAGCGGATGCGCGAGGGGGCCATCGAGTCGCTGCGGGTGCCCGCCAACCCGCTGGACGTGCTCGCCCAGCAGCTGATCGCCATGACCGCCATGGACACCTGGGACGTGGACGAGCTGCTGGCCCTGGTCCGCCGCGCCGCGCCGTTCGCCTCGCTCCCGGAGTCGGCGTACACCTCGGTCCTCGACATGCTCGCGGGCCGCTACCCCTCCGACGCCTTCGCGGAGCTGCGGCCGCGCCTGGTGTGGGACCGCGTCGCCCATACGGTCACCGGCCGCCCGGGGGCGCAGCGGCTCGCGGTGACCTCCGGCGGCACCATCCCCGACCGCGGGCTCTTCGGTGTCTTCCTGGCGGGCGCCGACCCCAAGAAGGGCGGCGGCAGGGTCGGGGAACTCGATGAGGAGATGGTCTACGAGTCGCGGGTGGGCGATGTGTTCACCCTGGGCACCACCTCATGGCGGATCGAGGACATCACCCGCGACCGGGTCCTGGTCTCCCCCGCCCCCGGCGTCCCCGGCCGACTGCCCTTCTGGAAGGGCGACCAGCTCGGCCGCCCCCTGGAGCTGGGCCGCGCCCTGGGCGCGTTCCTGCGCGAGGTGGGCGCGCTCCAGCCGGAGGACGCCCGGCTGCGGCTGCTGGCCGCCGGTCTGGACGCCTGGGCCGCCGAGAACGTCATCGGGTATCTGGACGAGCAGCGCCGTGCCTGCGGCCATGTACCGGACGACCGCACGATCGTGGTGGAGCGGTTCCGCGACGAGCTGGGCGACTGGCGCGTGGTGGTCCACTCCCCCTTCGGCGCGCAGGTCCATGCCCCCTGGGCGCTCGCCCTGGGCTCCCGCCTCTCCGAGCGGTACGGCATCGACGCCCAGGTCATGCACGCCGACGACGGCATCGTGCTGCGGCTGCCCGACGCCGATCTCATGGGCCTCGACCTTCTCGACGCGGACCCGACGCGCCAGGGCGTGGAGTACGACACCGAGCAGTCCCCGGTGGGCGCGGCCGATGTCGCGTTCGACAAGGGCGAGATCAACCAGATCGTCACCGACCAGGTCGGCGGCTCGGCGCTGTTCGCCTCCCGGTTCCGCGAATGCGCCGCCCGCGCGTTGCTGCTGCCCCGCCGCGACCCCGGTAAGCGCACCCCGCTGTGGCAGCAGCGCCAGCGCGCCGCGCAGCTCCTCCAGGTGGCGAGCGAGTTCGGTTCCTTCCCGATCGTCCTCGAAGCGGTCCGCGAATGCCTCCAGGACGTCTTCGACGTCCCCGGCCTCACCGAGCTGATGGGCGACATCGAGGCCCGCCGGGTCCGGCTGGTGGAGGTGACTACCCCGGAGCCGTCCCCGTTCGCCCGCTCGCTGCTCTTCGGCTATGTGGCGCAGTTCCTCTACGAGGGCGATTCCCCGCTCGCCGAGCGCCGCGCCGCCGCGCTCTCCCTGGACTCGCGGCTGCTGGCCGAGCTCCTGGGCCAGGCGGAGCTGCGCGAGCTGCTCGACGCCGATGTCCTGGCCGAGCTGGAGCGGGAGCTCCAGTGGCTCACCGAGGACCGCCGGATCAAGGACGCCGAGGGCGTGGCCGACGCCCTGCGGGTGCTCGGCCCGCTCACCGCCGCCGAGCTGGCCGAGCGCGGTGCCGAGCCCGGGTGGGCCGAGGACCTGGCCGGGGCCCGGCGGGCCATCCGGGTCCGGATCGCGGGCGAGAACCACTGGGCCGCGGTGGAGGACGCGGGGCGGCTGCGGGACGCGCTCGGCACTGCTCTGCCGGTCGGCGTCCCCGAGGCGTTCACCGAGCCGGTCAAGGACCCCCTCGGCGATCTTCTGGCCCGCTACGCCCGCACCCACGGCCCGTTCACCTCGGCCCAGGCCGCCGCCCGCTTCGGCCTCGGCGCGGCCGTCACCGAGGGCGCCCTGCACGGACTGGCCGCGAGCGGCCGCGTCGTCCAGGGCGAGTTCCATCCGTCGGGGCTGGGTCAGGAATGGTGCGACGCCGCCGTGCTGCGCCGGCTGCGGCGCCGCTCCCTGGCCGCGCTGCGCCATGAGCTGGAGCCCGTGCCGCCCTCGGCGCTCGCCGCCTTCCTCCCGCAGTGGCAGCATCTGGGCACCCACAGCCTGCGCGGTATCGACGGGCTGGTGCGCGCGGTCGAGCAGCTCCAGGGCGCGCCGGTCCCCGCCTCCGCCCTGGAGAAGCTGGTCCTGCCGTCCCGGGTGAGCGACTACAACCCCACGATGCTCGACGAGCTCAGCACCTCCGGGGAGGTCGTCTGGGCCGGTGCGGGCGCGCTGCCGGGCAAGGACGGCTGGGTCACCTTGCACCTGACCGACACCGCCCCGCTGCTGCTGCACACCCCGCACCCCCTCGAGGCGGGCCCGCTCCACCAGGCCGTCCTCGACTCCCTGGCCGGGGGGTACGGGCTGTTCTTCCGCCAGATCGCCGAGCAGGCCCGCGCCGCCGGGCACGAGTTCCTGGACCCCGAGCTCGCCGAGGTCCTGTGGGACCTGGTGTGGGCGGGCCGGGTCACCGGTGACACCCTCGCCCCGCTGCGCTCCCTGCTGGGTTCGGGCCGTACGGCGGGCTCCACCGCCCACCGCGCCAAGCGCGCGGTCCCCCGGGGGCGCTATGGCGGCCTTACGGGCCGCACCGGCCGACCGACGGCGTCGCGCAACGGCCCGCCCACCGTCGCCGGGCGCTGGTCCCTGCTGCCGGAGCGCGAGCCCGAGCCCACCCACCGCGCCCACGCCCTGGCGCGCACCCTGCTCGACCGGCACGGCGTGGTCACCCGCGGGGCGGTCGCCGCCGAGGGGGTCGAGGGCGGCTTCTCCGCCGCCTACCGGGTGCTGTCCGTGTTCGAGGAGTCCGGCCAGGCCCGCCGCGGCTATGTGATCGAGGGACTCGGCGCCGCCCAGTTCGCGATGGACGGCGCGGTGGACCGGCTGCGCGCGGTCAGCACGGCCCGCGACCGCGCGGCCGCCCCCGCCTTCGACGGACAGCGGGGGCAGTCCCGGCGCGCCTTCGTGCTCGCCTCGGCCGACCCCGCCAACGCCTACGGCGCCGCTCTCCCCTGGCCCGATCCCCCCGCGGACGCGGGCCACCGGCCGGGCCGTAAGGCGGGGGCGATGGTGGTGCTCGTCGACGGGGAGCTGACGCTCTACATGGAGCGGGGCGGCAAATCCCTGCTCGCCTGGCCCTCGGGTGAGGCCGAGGCCGCCTCCCCGGAGGACGACACCCGGCTGTGGACGGCGGTCGAGGCGCTGGCCGAGTCCGCCCGCGCGGGGGCGCTCGGCTCGGTCACCGTCGAGCGCGTCAACGGCGCCCAGGCGCTCTCGTCCCCGATCGGCAAGCTCCTGGAATCGGCGGGCTTCCACCCGACCCCACGGGGCCTCCGCCTGCGCCCTTGATCAACGACCGCCGTCCGCGCGCCTGAGCGGCACCCTCCGCCCGCGCCTCTGATCACCGGGCGCTCCCGCCTGCCCGCGCCCACCGGCATCATGGGTGGCATGCCCGAAGGAGACACCGTCTGGCAGGCCGCACAGCGCCTGCACCAGGCCCTCGCGGGTTCCCCGCTCACCCGCAGCGATCTGCGCGTCCCCCGTCTGGCGACCGCCGACCTCACCGGCCGCCACGTGCTCGAGGTGGTCCCGCGCGGCAAGCATCTGCTGACCCGTGTCGAGGGCGGACTGACCCTCCACTCGCATCTGAGGATGGACGGCTCCTGGCAGGTGTACGGGCCGGACGAGCGCTGGCGCGGTGGCCCGCACCACCAGATCCGGGCCATCCTCGCCAACACCGCCCACACCGCCGTCGGCTACCGCCTGCCCATCCTGGAACTGCTCCGCACCGGCGACGAGGACCGGGTCGTCGGCCATCTCGGCCCCGATCTCCTCGGCCCCGACTGGGATCCGGACGAGGCGCTGCGCCGACTGATCGCCGCCCCCTCCCGGCCCCTGGGCGAAGCGCTGCTCGACCAGCGGAATCTGGCCGGAATCGGCAATGTCTACAAGTCTGAGCTGTGCTTCCTGCTGCGCGTGTCTCCCTGGCTGCCGATCGGTGAGGTGCCCTCCCCCGAACGCCTGGTGGCCCACGCCAAGAAGCTCCTGGAGGCCAACAGGAACCGGCGCGCCAGGGTCACCACGGCCGAGTCGCGCCGCGACCGCAGGCTATGGGTGTACGGGCGCCCGGGGCGGCCCTGTCTGCGCTGCGGTACGCCGGTGCGCGCCGCCGACCAGGGGCGCGCGGGTCAGGAGCGCTCGACCTTCTGGTGCCCGAGCTGCCAGGCGGGGCCGCAGGGGCCCGTCCCGTCCTGACGCGGAGGGCCTCCCCGGCGGCGGGTGCCGCCCCTTCTGGGCGAGGGACCGCAGTGCACCGGCAGCAGGCTCAGGCCCCAGCCGCCGACCGCTAACGCCCCCTCCACCGGCCCGGCCTCCCCCGGCTGCACCGCCAGCCGCAGCACGGACCACCACCAGACGCCGCCCAGAGCGAGCGCGAGCACCCATCGGACCGGCCTGAGGCCCTGGGTGTCGGCCCCTCCGACGGCTGCCATGACTGCCTCCTTCGGCGACGCTGAGCGCTCCGCGGGAAGTGGTGCGAGGTGCGGTCGTTCATCCGCGGCTGCGTCGTGGCTGGTCGCGCAGTTCCCCGCGCCCCTTCGGGACGCAACCGAACCGCACCGGACTTCAGTGAGGCCGCTTAGACGCCTGTTCGCACACGGCGGGAGGGCGCACAGGAGGCACGTCGGCGCGTGTCGGACACTCGTGCTCCCCCCAGTTTGCCCAGCTGGCCGATACGGCGCACCCAGAGCGGGCCACCGGGCCGGAACGAGGCGGCCTCAGCCTCGCCCGACCTGGCCCGACGTCCGCCTCAGCCCCGCTGGCCGCCGTTCTCGGCCTGGAACATCCAGTGGTGCTTCTCCAGGTCACGAGTGAGCTCGATGAGAATGTCCTGGGTCACCGGGTCCGGCTCGTCGGTCGCCCTGATGCGCTCCCGCATCCGCCCGATCACCGCTCCGAGGGCGTCCACGAGCGTCCGGACGGCCCGCGCGTCATCGGTCCAGCCGTCCTTGACCGTGTCGACACCGCTGGTCGCGGCGACCGTCTGGGCCCGTCCGTCCGGCGGCACCCCGAGCGCGGAGGCCCGCTCCGCCACCGTGTCGGCATACTCCCTGGTCGACGCCACGACCTCGTCGAGTTGCAGATGAACCGTGCGGAATCGCGGGCCCACGACGGTCCAGTGGATCTGCTTGCCCACCAGGTGGAGGTCGACGAGGTCGACGAGGGCGCCTTGCAGGGCGTCGGCGACGATCTTGAGGTGCTCCTCCGGCAGCGGGCTCTTCACCACAGACATCCACTTCCTCCTTTTCGACCGTTTGGCCCCTCTTGATTGCCTCTCTTCCTCTGGGGTGACCCGAATCCGGCCGGACAAACATCGAGGCCCCGGCCGGTATGGCTACCGGTCGGGGCCTCGGAGAGCTCGCTTCTCAGGGCGTTCTCAGGCCGCCACCACGTCCACGGCTTCCTTGGGCGTCTTGATGGTCACCCGCTCCTCCGGAACGCCCGTCACGGACGTCACAGAGACGGGGTTGAGCACGGGCCGCATGGGCGCCGGCACCTTCTCGGTGGTGGACGCGGCCGACTCGGCCAGCTCGGCGAGCGACAGCTCGTCGCTGACCTCGCGCATGACCTGCGACATCCGTACCTCCAGGGCGTCGCAGATGGCCGACAGCAGCTCGGATGAGGCTTCCTTCTGGCCGCGCTCGACCTCTGACAGATAGCCGAGCGACACCCGGGCGGAGGAGGAAACCTCGCGCAGAGTACGGCCCTGGCGCTGGCGCTGCCGGCGCAGCACGTCACCCAGCAGGCGACGGAGCAGAATCATCGCTGGCTCCCTCCTCGGACCTCGGATCCGGATCCTTCACGCCCCACCGTACCGCCTCGGGCTGCGCCCGTGCGGGGAGCGATGTCGTGTTCACTCAGGGCTGCAAACATCAAATCTCGTCGGGTTGTTCCGTATCCTTTGCCCCCGCCGTCGCGATCAATTCGCTGAACAGCAGCTTGACGGCGGCATGAACGGTCTGGCCGCGGATTCCGGCGCGGTCTCCTTCGAGCCGCAGCGCCGCCGCGGCCACCGTGTCCGAGGGCCCCGCGACGGCCACGTGAACGGTGCCCACGGGCTGGCCGTCCTGTGGTGTGGGACCCGCCACACCTGTGGTGGCCACGCCCCAGTCCGCGCCCAGCGCACGCCGTACACCCCGGGCCATCTGCCGGGCCACCTCGGCGTCGACCGCGCCGCGCTCGGCGAGCAGGGCCCCGTCCACGCCCAGCACCTCGTGCTTGAGGTCGGTTGCGTACGCCGTCACCGATCCCCGGAAGGAGCGCGAGGCGCCGTCCACCGAGGTTAGCTCGGCGGCCACCAAACCGCCGGTGAGCGATTCGGCGGCGGCCAAGGTCTGCCCGCGCCGCTCCAGCAGCGCCAGCACATCGGCCGCCGTCCCGCCGTCGCTCACTGCGTGGCCTCCTCCGTCATCCGTCCCGCCCGGCGCAGCACGACCGCCTGCCGGACGTAGTCGAGGCCGGTGACCACGGTCAGGACGACGGCCACGGCCATCACCCAGAACCGCAGCGAGGCCAGCGGTCCGGTCAGCGCCAGGATGTACATCCCGACGGCGGTGCCCTGCGCGAGCGTCTTCATCTTTCCGCCCCGGCTGGCCGGGATGACCCCGATCCGGATCACCCAGAACCGCATCAGTGTGATTCCGATCTCACGGAAGAGGATCACTCCCGTCACCCACCAGGGGAGGTCGGACAGGGCCGACAGACAGATCAGCGCCGCGCCCATGATCGCCTTGTCCGCGATCGGATCGGCGATCTTCCCGAAGTCGGTGACCAGGTTGTACCGGCGGGCCAGATGACCGTCGAAGAGATCGGTGATCATGGCGATGGCGAACGCCGCCCACGCGAAGGAGCGCCACGCCGGGTCGTACCCGCCATTGTGCAGCATCAACAACACAAACCCGGGCACCAGCAGCAGCCGCACCATGGTGAGGATGTTGGCGATGTTCCACAAACCGGCGGGGCTGACCGTGGCGGCGGCCGGTCGGTGGTGACCTCCCGCGGCGGAGGCCGGGACACCCGTCATCTGTCCGCCTCTCCGGTGGACGCGCCGCCGCCCTGCCGCTCCAGCGGCTCAAGCGGCTCCGCGACGAGATCCACTCCCTCCGTCGCGATCACCTTCGCTTCGACCATACGGCCCACCTCCGGCTCCCCGTCGGTGCGCAGCAGCGTCTGGCCATCGGTCTCCGGCGCCTGGTGAGCGCCACGGCCCAGGACCGCCCCGGTGTCGTCGATCTCGTCCACCAGGACCTCCACGACCTCGCCGAGCCGCTCCTCCGCCCGCTGGGCGGTCAGCTCCTCCGCGAGCCGCGAGACGCGCTCCAGGCGATCCGCGACCACCTCCGGGTCGACCTTGTTCTCGTAACCGGCGGCCTCGGTGCCGTCCTCGTCCGAGTACCCGAAGACGCCGATCGCGTCCAGCCGCGCCGCGTTGAGGAAACGCTCGAGCTCGGCCAGGTCCTCCTCGGTCTCGCCGGGGAAGCCGACGATGAAGTTGGACCGGGCGCCGGCCTGCGGCGCCTTGCCTCTGATCGTCTCCAGCAGCTCCAGGAACCGGTCGGTGTCGCCGAAGCGGCGCATGGCGCGCAGCACCCCGGGCGCCGAGTGCTGGAAGGACAGATCGAAGTAGGGCGCGACCTTCTCGGTCGAGGTGAGCACGTCGATCAGCCCGGGACGCATCTCGGCGGGCTGCAGATAGCTGACCCGGATCCGCTCGATGCCGTCCACCGCGGCCAGCTCCGGCAGCAGCGTCTCCAGCAGCCGGATGTCCCCGAGGTCCTTGCCGTACGAGGTGTTGTTCTCCGAGACCAGCATGATCTCCTTCACCCCCTGCTCGGCCAGCCAGCGGGTCTCGCCCAGCACATCGGAGGGGCGGCGGGAGATGAAGGAGCCACGGAAGGACGGGATGGCGCAGAACGAGCACCGTCGGTCGCAGCCGGAGGCCAGCTTCACCGAGGCGACCGGGCTGCTGTCCAGTCTGCGCCGCAGCGGGGCCCGCGGCCCGGAGGCCGGGGCCACCCCCTCGGGCAGATCCTCGGGCGCGGTGTCCTGGGCGTGGCCGGGGAGCGCCACCGAGGTGGCGTCCTGCCGCTCGGCGGGGCTGATCGGCAGCAGCTTGCGGCGGTCGCGCGGGGTGTGGGAGGCGTGGATGCCGCCGGAGAGGATGGTCTGGAGGCGGTCGGAGATATCGCCGTAGTCGTCGAAGCCGAGCACCCCGTCGGCCTCGGGCAGAGCCTCGGCGAGCTCCTTGCCGTACCGCTCGGCCATGCAGCCGACGGCCACCACGGCCTGGGTGCGGCCGTGGTCCTTCAGATCGTTCGCCTCCAGCAGGGCGTCGACCGAGTCCTTCTTGGCGGCTTCGACGAAGCCACAGGTGTTGACGACGGCGACGTCCGCGTCGGCGGCTTCCTCGACGAGCTCCCAGCCGTCCGCCGCCAAGCGGCCAGCGAGCTCCTCCGAGTCCACCTCGTTACGGGCGCAGCCAAGAGTGACAAGGGCGACGGTGCGGCGTTCGGGCATGCGCTCAGACTACTTTGTCCCCACGACAGCCCCCGCTGCCAGGGCTGCCGTTCTTCGCGCGGGTCAGCCCGCCTCGGGGTCTCCCTTGGTGTAGCTGAGCCGCTGGACGGCCCCGCTGGTGCCCACGTTCTTCACTTCCTTGCCGTTCACGAACAGCTTGATCGCCCCGGCGTTGCCCAGCACCAGGTCGATGCGCCTGCTGTCGCTGAAGGTCTTGGAGTCGCCCTCGCGCAGCACGCCCTCCTGGATCAGCCGGCCGTTGTGGTCCTGGGCGGAGATCCAGCTCTGGCCGCCCTCGGCGGTCAGCTTGACGGTGACCTTGTCCGCCGGGACGCCCGCGATGGCGCTGTCGGACGGGTCGGGCTTGTGCGGGGTGGCGGGCTTGGAGGGGGCGGCGGTGTTGGTGGGCGCGGAGGCGCTGGGCTTGGGCGAGGCGGGGTCCTCGGCGACGCTCGACCCGTCGCCGTCGCCGCCCCGGAACAGGGTGAAGCCCACGAATCCGACGACGGCGACGATCGCCGCGACCATCGCGGCCGTCCAGTTGGGGCGCCGGGGCTCGGGGCGGATCCGCTCGGCCTCGAACAGCGGCGCCGGCGCGGTCGGCGCGGGCCGGCCGCCGTGGTCGGCGTCGAACTGCGCGATCAGGGACTCCGGATCGAGGCCCACGGCGCGCGCGAGCACCCGGATGTGGCCCCGGGCGTAGACATCGCCGCCGCAGCGCGAGAAATCGTCCTGCTCGATGCCCCGCACGATGGGGGTGCGCACCCTGGTCGAGGAACTGACCTCGTCGACGGTCAGCCCCGCGGAGATACGGGCCTGCTGGAGGGCGCGACCGATGGAAGGCCGGTCGTCTTCGGGGGAGTTGCCGTCTTCGGGAAGGTTGCCGATGGACACGGGGGCGCCTTTCGAGCGTGAGCCACCTGCTGGGGGTTCAGTCTAGGGGTGGGGCGAAAGGGTCGGGCAAGCGGGAGGACGGAGTTTGTCCGCCATCGGGATTGCCGTTCGATCACGATTCTGGGGTCTCACTCCGCCACCTCCCTCAACTTGACGTTTCGGTAGGGGAAACGGTTGCCCGCCAAACCCTTATGAGTGAGCCTTACCGCGGATCACGTCGAGCACGCCATCCAATTCATCCGGCTTGACGAGCACATCGCGCGCCTTGGACCCTTCGCTCGGGCCGACGATGTTCCGGGACTCCATGAGATCCATCAGCCGCCCCGCCTTGGCGAAACCCACCCGCAGCTTGCGCTGCAGCATCGACGTCGAGCCGAACTGGGTGGAAACCACCAGCTCAGCGGCCTGGCAGAGCAGATCGAGATCATCGCCGATCTCCTCGTCGATCTCCTTCTTCTTCGACGTCCCGACCGTCACGTCGTCGCGGAAGACCGGTGCCATCTGCTCCTTGCAGTGGGCGACGACCGCCTCGACCTCGGACTCGGTGACATAGGCGCCCTGCATCCGGGTGGGCTTGTTCGCGCCCATCGGCAGGAAGAGGCCGTCGCCCTTGCCGATCAGCTTCTCGGCGCCGGCCTGGTCCAGGATGACGCGGCTGTCGGCCAGCGAGGAGGTGGCGAAGGCGAGTCGTGAGGGCACATTGGCCTTGATCAGACCGGTGACGACGTCCACGGAGGGCCGCTGGGTGGCCAGCACCAGGTGGATTCCGGCCGCGCGCGCCAGCTGGGTGATCCGCACGATCGAGTCCTCGACGTCCCGCGGTGCGACCATCATCAAATCGGCCAGCTCGTCGACGATCACCAGCAGATACGGATAGGGCTTGAGCTCCCGCTCGCTCCCCTCCGGCTCCTTCACCTTCCCCTTGCGGACGGCCGCGTTGAAGTCGTCGATATGGCGGAAGCCGAAGGCCGCGAGGTCGTCATAGCGAAGATCCATCTCCCGCACGACCCATTGGAGCGCCTCGGCGGCACGCTTGGGGTTGGTGATAATCGGTGTGATCAGATGCGGAATGCCCTCGTAGGCGGTCAGCTCCACCCGCTTGGGGTCGACCAGCACCATCCGCACATCGTCCGGCGTGGCCCGGGCCATGACCGATGTGATCAGGCAGTTGATGCAGGACGACTTGCCGGAACCGGTCGCGCCCGCCACCAGCACATGCGGCATGGTGGCCAGGTTGGCCGCCACATAGCCGCCCTCGACGTCCTTGCCCAGCCCGACGAGCATCGGGTGGTCGTCGCCGACGGAGTCCGCCGCGCGCAGCACATCGCCCAGGTTGACCATCTCGCGGTCGCTGTTGGGGATTTCGATGCCGACGGCCGACTTGCCGGGGATCGGGCTGATGATACGAACATCGGGGCTGGCGACCGCGTAGGCGATGTTCTTGGTCAGCGCGGTGATCCGCTCGACCTTGACGGCCGGGCCCAGTTCCACCTCGTAGCGGGTGACGGTCGGGCCGCGAGTGAAGCCGGTGACGGCGGCGTCCACCTTGAACTCCGTGAACACCTTCGTCAGCGAGTCCACGACCGCGTCGTTGGCCGCGCTGCGGGTCTTGCCGGGGCCGCCGCGCTCCAGCAGGTCGAGCGAGGGCAGCGAGTAGGTGATGTCGCCGGAGAGCTGGAGCTGCTCGGCGCGCGGCGGCAGCGGCTCGCCGGACTCGACCGCGGACCGGGTGAGATCGGGGACCCGCTGCGGATCCGCCTCGTCGGCTCCGTCCGGACGGCCCTTCCCGGCCGCCGCCTTGTCCTTGGCGCCGCCCTTCCCGGGCTCCTTGCCGGCGTCGCGCGCGCCCGGCACCCCGCCGCTCGCGGCCCCGTCCTCGCGCTCGCCCGAAAGCCCGTTGCTGAGCCCTGCGACGAGCGGCGAGGGCTGCACACCGTGCAGCACTGCCCCGTCCAGCGAGGCGGCGGCAGCCGCCGCCACGTCCACCGCGTCCAAGGGCCGGTCGAGCGGCGGTTGGGTGGACGACAAGCGGCGCGAGCGCCGGCGCTTGCGCAGCGCCTCCTCCTCGGCCCGCTCCGGGCCTCCGGCACCGTCCGGGTCCTCTTTGGCGAGCGAGGTCCTGCGAGACCGTCTGGCGGGCGTCTCGCGCCATTCGTCGGCGTACTCCGCCGCGTCGTACCCGGCCTCCGACGCGTACGCGTCCTCGTGGTCCCGCACCAGGCCCAGCCGGACGCCCAGCTGCCGCAGCCGCTGCGGAATCGCGGCGACCGGCGTCGCGGTGACCACCAGCAGCCCGAAGACGGTGAGCAGCACCAGCAGCGGTACCGCCAGCACGTCGCCCATCAGGTAGATCAGCGGCCGGGAGACGGCCCAGCCGATCAGACCGCCCGCGTCCTGCATCGCCGCGGTGCCCTCGCCGCGCCCCGGGGCGCCACAGGCGATGTGCACCTGTCCCAGGACGCCGATGACGAGCGCCGAGAGCCCGATGACGATCCGCCCGTTGGCCTCCGGCCGCTCCGGGTGGAGGATCAGCCGGACGGCGATGGTGCCCAGCAGTATCGGCACCACCAGGTCGAGCCGGCCGAAGGCGCCGGTGATCAGCATCTCGACCAGCCTGCCGACCGGCCCGTCCAGATTGGACCAGGTGCCCGCCGCGACGATCAGGGCGAGGGCGAACAGCAGCAGGGCGCTGCCGTCCTTGCGGTGGGCCGGGTCGAGTCCCTTGGCGCCGCGTCCTATGCCGCGGAACATCGCCGCGAGGCCGCGCGCCATGCCCATCCACACGGCGCGCACGATGCGGAACACGCCGCTGGTCGGATTCGGGGCGGGTGCGGGCGCCGCCTTGGCCGCCGCCTTCTTCGACGCCGCTTTCTTCGCGGGCGCGGCGGACTTCTTGGCGGGTGCTTTCTTCGCGGGCGCCTTCTTGGCGGCCGCCTTCTTCGCCGCGCCTCCGGACTGCCCGGCGCGCTTCTTCGAGGTGCCCGCCGTGCTCTGGGAACCCTTGCCGGACGTACGAGAGGCCATGGAGGCGAGGTTACCCGCGTCCGCCGTACGGAGCACGCATGGCGGGGGCATCAGGCACCACTGACGTCACACCGGTGCCGCTGCGCCGACGAGGCGGTGAGACGGCCGTGACGACGCGTCAAAGTACGGGTGACCGGTCGGCGATGACCGACCGACGGTGACCGTGGGGCGGGCGGATCAGTTCTGCGAGGGGACCTGGCCGGCGCCGCTGCCCGCGCCCGGCTCCAGCGCGTCCAGCGCCCGCCGCAGACCGGTCAGCTTGCGCTCCAGATGCGCCGCGGTGGCCACGGCGGCGGCGTCGGCCGACTCATCCAGTTGCTTGGACAGCGCCTCGGCCTGCTCCTCGACGGCGGCGAGCCGCGCGGACAGCTCGGCGAGCAGCCCCGCCGACTCCTTGGCCTCCCCGGCGGCGGGCTGGCCGCCCTCCAACTGGAGCCGCAGCAGCGACGCCTGCTCCCGCAGCTGGCAGTTCTTCATGTACAGATCCACGAAGACCGAGACCTTGGCTCTGAGCACCCACGGGTCGAAGGGTTTGGAGATGTAGTCCACCGCGCCGGCCGCATAGCCCCGGAAGGTGTGGTGCGGGCCGTGGTTGATGGCCGTGAGGAAAATGATCGGGATGTCGCGGGTCCGCTCCCGGCGCTTGATATGCGCCGCGGTCTCGAATCCGTCCATGCCCGGCATCTGGACGTCCAGCAGAATCACCGCGAAGTCGTCCGTCAGCAGCGCCTTGAGCGCTTCCTCCCCTGACGATGCCCGCACCAGGGTCTGATCGAGCGCGGAGAGAATGGCCTCCAGCGCCAGCAGATTCTCCGGCCGGTCATCGACCAGGAGGATCTTGGCCTTCTGCACCATGCCCCGTCCTCCTCGTCCCGGCTTGGGGTCTCCCCAGCTCGCAGAGCTGGGGGAAGCACCGGGCGCCGCCCCAGGGGACGGCTCCCTTGCGCCGCCCGTCCTTGTGCCGGTCATGGTAGCCGCACCCCGCTGTTCGCCACACCCTGTCACCGCGATGTCACTGTGCACGTAGCAGAAACGCGGTGGGAGACCAGAAGGTTCCCCGAATACCGCGTTCCCACACGTGTTCGGCGACACTCAGTCAACACCACGGTTGTCCCGCGCGTGCCTCGGGTCACTCCACCGACATCCACTGCTCCATCACCGTAAGAAGATGATCGGTGTCGACCGGCTTGGTGACGTAGTCCGACGCGCCCGCTTCGATGCTCTTCTCCCGGTCGCCCTTCATCGCCTTCGCGGTGAGGGCGATGATCGGCAGCCCGGCGAACTGCGGCATCCTGCGGATCGCGGCCGTCGTGGCGTAGCCGTCCATCTCCGGCATCATGATGTCCATCAGGACCAGTACGACGTCGTCGTGCTGCTCCAGGACCTCGATGCCCTCCCGGCCGTTCTCCGCGTACAGCACCTGCAGCCCGTGCTGCTCCAGCACGCTGGTCAGCGCGAAGACATTACGGATGTCGTCGTCGACGATCAACACCTTTTCGCCGTGGAAGCCGCCCGCCGGCTCCGGGGCCACCAGGTCCTGGCCGCCCAGCAGCCACGGCTCGGGGGCCTGCGCCTGCCGTCCCGGGCGGCGGCCCGCCGACCGGGCGCCCGACTCCGTCTCCGGCTGCGGCGGGGCCTGCTCCGCGTCGGCCCGCGACGCCTCCTGCTCGGCCCGCTGACGCCGCCAGAACAGCCCGGAGCCGCCACGGCCGCGCGCCGCCGCAGAGCCGTCGGAGGCGTCCTGTGCGGCCTCCTCCCGCTCCGCCGCGGCACCGTTCTCCGTGGTCTCCTCCACGGCGCTGGGGAACGCCTCGAGCGCCAGCGGGGCCGAACTGCTCGGGGCGAGCTGCGGGTAGCCCTGGGGCGGCAGTTCGCTGGGGTGCAGCGGCAGGTAGAGCGTGAACGTCGAGCCGCGGCCCGGCTCGCTGGCCGCGTGGATCTCGCCGCCCAGCAGCCGGGCGATCTCCCGGCTGATGGACAGGCCCAGTCCGGTGCCGCCGTACTTACGGCTGGTGGTGCCGTCGGCCTGCTTGAACGCCTCGAAGATCACTCGCATCTTGCTCGCCGCGATGCCGATACCGGTGTCGGTCACCGAGAAGGCGATCATCTCGGCGTCCGCGTCGCGCAGCGCGCCGTGCTCCAGCAGTTGCTCCCGGATGGCGTGCGGCACATCCGCGCCCGCCTGCCGGATGACCAGCTCCACGGCGCCGCTGTCGGTGAACTTCACCGCGTTGGACAGCAGATTGCGCAGCACCTGCAGCAGCCGCTGCTCGTCGGTGTGCAGCGTCGCCGGGAGCTCCGGCGACACCCTTACGGAGAAGTCCAGGCCCTTCTCCGCGGTCAGCGGCCGGAAGGTGGCCTCCACATAGTCGACGAGCTGGACCAGGGCGATACGGGTCGGGCTGACGTCCATCTTGCCCGCCTCGACCTTCGACAGGTCCAGGATGTCGTTGATCAGTTGCAGCAGGTCCGAGCCCGCGCCGTGGATGGTCTCGGCGAACTCCACCTGCTTCGGCGAGAGGTTGCCGTCGGCGTTGTCGGCGAGCAGCTTGGCCAGGATCAGCAGCGAGTTGAGCGGTGTGCGCAACTCGTGCGACATGTTCGCCAGGAACTCGCTCTTGTAGCGCATCGAGACGGCGAGCTGCTCGGCGCGCTCCTCCAGCACCTGCCGCGCTTCCTCGATCTCGGTGTTCTTGACCTCGATGTCGCGGTTCTGACGGGCCAGCCGCTCGGACTTCTCCTCCAGCTCCGCGTTGGACGACTGGAGGGCCTTCTGCCGGTTCTCCAGCTCGGCCGACCGCTCCCGAAGCTGCTCGGTCAGCTCCTGCGACTGCTTCAGCAGCACCTCGGTCTTGGTGTTGACGCTGATGGTGTTGACGCTGGTGCCGATCATCTCGGCGATCTGGTTGAGGAAGTCCTTCTGGATCTGGGCGAACGGCTGGAACGACGCCAGCTCGATCACGCCCAGCAGCTGCCCCTCGAAGAGCACCGGCAACACGATCACATGGGCCGGAGCCGCCTCGCCGAGCCCCGAGGCGATCTTGAGATAGCCCGGTGGCACGTTCTCCACCAGGATCGGGCGCTTCTCCTCGGCGACCGTGCCGATCAGCGTCTCACCGGGCTTGAAGCGGTTGGGCATCGAGCCCTGGGTGTAGCCGTAGGAACCGACCAGCAGCAGTTCGTAGCCGTCGTCGGAGTTGCTGTCCGCGACCACCTCGGTGCCCTCGCCGGGCGGTACGGCCAGGAAGAACGCACCGTGCTGGGCGGAGACCACCGGGGTCAGCTCGCTCATGATCAGCCGGGCGACGTCCTCCAGGTCGCGACGGCCCTGCATCAGACCGGAGATCCGGGCCAGGTTGCCCTTGAGCCAGTCCTGCTCCTTGTTGGCGAGCGTGGTCTCGCGCAGGTTGGCGATCATGGTGTTGATGTGGTCCTGGAGGACCTGGATCTCGCCGGAGGCATCCACGTCGATCTTGAGGTTGAGATCGCCGCGGGTCACCGCGGTGGCCACCTCGGCGATGGCGCGCACCTGACGGGTCAGGTTCCCGGCCATCTCGTTCACCGACTCGGTCAGGTCCTTCCAGGTGCCGGCCACGTCCCGCACCCGCGCCTGGCCGCCCAACTGGCCCTCGGTGCCCACCTCACGGGCCACCCGGGTCACCTGGTCGGCGAACGACGAGAGCTGGTCCACCATCGTGTTGATGGTCGTCTTCAGCTCGAGGATCTCGCCGCGCGCCTCGATGTCGATCTTCTTGGTCAGATCACCCTGGGCGATGGCCGTGGTGACCATCGCGATGTTGCGGACCTGGCCGGTCAGGTTGGACGCCATGCCGTTCACCGAGTCGGTGAGGTCCTTCCACGTCCCCGAGACGCCGGGCACCCGGGCCTGGCCGCCCAGGATGCCGTCCGTGCCCACCTCGCGGGCCACTCGGGTGACCTCGTCGGCGAACGAGGACAGCGTCGTCACCATCGTGTTGACGGTGTCGGCCAGCGCCGCGACCTCGCCGCGCGCCTCGACCGTCACCTTCTTCGTCAGATCGCCGTTGGCGACCGCGGCCGAGACCTGCGAAATGTTCCGCACCTGGATGGTCAGGTTATTGGCCATCAGGTTGACGTTGTTGCTCAGGTCCTTCCAGATACCGGTCACGCCCGGAACCCGCGCCTGACCGCCCAACTGCCCCTCGGTGCCCACCTCACGGGCCACCCGGGTGACCTGCTCGGCGAACGACGACAGCTGGTCCACCATCGTGTTCACCGTGGTGACCAGCTCGAGGATCTCGCCCTTGGCATCGACGGTGATCTTCTTCGACAGATCGCCCTTGGCGACCGCCGTCGTCACCTCCGCGATCGAACGCACCTGGGACGTCAGGTTGTTGGCCATGCTGTTGACGGACTGGGTGAGGTCCTTCCACGTCCCGGAGACGCCCTGCACCTCGGCCTGGCCGCCCAACTGCCCCTCGGTGCCCACCTCGCGGGCGACCCTGGTGACCTCCTCCGCGAAGGACGACAGCTGGTCGACCATCGTGTTCAGAGTGTTCTTCAGCTCCAGGATCTCGCCCCGCGCATCGACGTCGATCTTCTGGGAGAGGTCACCGCGCGCGACCGCCGTGGCCACCTGCGCGATATTGCGCACCTGGGCGGTCAGGTTGCCCGCCATGCCGTTCACCGAGTCGGTCAGATCGCGCCAGACGCCCGCCACACCGGGCACCTGCGCCTGACCGCCCAGCCGGCCGTCCGTACCCACCTCGCGGGCGACCCGGGTCACCTGCTCGGCGAAGTCGGAGAGCTGGTCGACCATCGTGTTGATGGTGTTCTTCAGCTCCAGGATCTCGCCGCGCGCGTCCACGTCGATCTTCTGCGACAGATCGCCACGCGCGACCGCCGTCGTCACCTGGGCGATACCGCGCACCTGCGCCGTCAGGTTCCCGGCCATGGAGTTCACGGAGTCGGTCAGGTCCGCCCAGACGCCGCTGACCCCGTCCACTCGGGCCTGACCGCCCAGCCGGCCCTCGGTGCCCACGTCCCGCGCCATCCTGGTGACCTGGTCGGCGAACGAGGACAGCTGGTCCACCATGGTGTTCACGGTGTTCTTCAGCTTGAGCATCTCACCGGAGACGTCGACGGTGACCTTCTGCGACAGGTCGCCGTTCGCCACCGCCGTCGTCACCTGGGCGATGTTGCGCACCTGTCCGGTGAGGTTCCGGAACGCGGTGTTCACCGAATCGGTGAGATCCTTCCACGTCCCCGCCGCACCCGGCACCTGCGCCTGACCACCCAGCTCACCCTCGACGCCGATCTCCCGGGCGACCCGCGTCACCTCGGCGCCGAACGACTGCAACTGGTCCACCATCGTGTTGACGGTGTTCTTCAGCTCCAGCATCTCCCCGGCCACATCGACCGTGACCTTCTGCGACAGATCGCCGTTCGCCACCGCCGTCGTCACCTGGGCGATGTCCCGCACCTGCGCGGTGAGGTTCCGGAACGCGGTGTTCACCGAATCGGTGAGATCCTTCCACGTCCCCGCCGCACCCGGCACCTGCGCCTGACCACCCAGCAGCCCCTCGGCGCCGACCTCGCTGGCCACCCGCGTGACCTCGTCCGCGAAGGTGCGCAGCGTCTCGGTCATGGTGTTGATCGTGTCGGCCAGCTGCGCGACCTCGCCGCGTGCGCTCACCGTGACCTTCTGCGACAGATCACCGTTGGCGACCGCCGTGGTGACCTGGGCAATCCCGCGCACCTGCGCGGTCAGGTTCCCGGCCATGAGGTTGACGGAGTCGGTGAGGTCCTTCCAGACGCCCGCGACGCCCGGCACCTTCGCCTGGCCGCCGAGCTCACCCTCGGTGCCCACCTCACGGGCGACCCTGGTCACCTCGGAGGCGAAGGAGGAGAGCTGGTCCACCATCGTGTTGACGGTTTCCTTCAGCTCGAGCATCTCCCCGGACACATGAACCGTGACCTTCCGGGACAGATCACCCTTGGCCACCGCCGTGGTGACGAGAGCGATGTCACGCACCTGAGCGGTGAGCCGGGAGGCCATCGTGTTGACGGACTCCGTGAGGTCCTTCCACGAACCCGACATTCCGCGCACCCGGGCCTGACCGCCCAGCTTGCCCTCGGTACCGACCTCGCTCGCGACCCGCGTCACCTCGTCGGTGAACGCCGAGAGCTGATCCACCAGGCCGTTGACCGTGCGGCCCACCTTGAGGAACTCACCCCGCAAGGGATGCGCCGACCCGTCGGAGCCCTGGGCCCGCAGGTCCATGCGCTGCTCCAGGTCGCCCTCGGCGACCGCCGACAGCACCCGGCCCACCTCGGACACCGGCCGTACGAGATCGTCCACCAGGGCGTTGGACGCGTCAATGGCCGCGGCCCACTGCCCCTCACAGGCGCCGGTCTCCAGCCGCTCGGTGAGCTTGCCCTCGCGGCCGACCACCCGCCGCACCCGGGTCAGCTCGCCCGTGAGCTGCAGATTGCGGTCCGCGACTTCGTTGAAGACCGCGGCGATCTCGGACATCACGCCCTCGCCCGAGACCGTGAGCCGCTTGCGGAAGTTCCCATCCCGCATGGCCGTCATCGCAGTCAGCAGCCGGTTCAGGGCCGCCGTATCCACTTCGGTCGTCCCATTGCTCCGGGACCGTCCGCCTTTCGCGCGCGTGTTCGTGCCCCGCGCCGCTGCGCCAGACTCCACCGTGTCCCTCCCGCAGGGTTGACCGTCCTCGTCGGGTTCTTCTTCCAGCTTCCCCAGTGTTTCACCATGCCCCAACCAGGCCATAACAGTTCGGCAGCATCCCACACCGCCGAGGGCACCTCTGAGTGGAGAGGGCACCTCTGGGTGGAATCGAAGCCGACCGGCATTCGCGAAGGCATCGGTGGTAAGTAACCTGGCAACCGGCCAGGGCATCGGAGGGGCGCTGCGACATGGGTGAGCAGATCGCCGAGACACTTATGAGGAGACCTGTGATCACCGCGCGGGCAGCCGCCACCTTCGAACCGGTGGGACGCTCGGTCGCCGCCGCCCGCACCTTTGTCCGGGACACCCTCCAGGGGTGGGGCCTCACCGACATCGTGGACGACGCCGTCGTCCTGACCAGCGAACTTGTCACCAACGCGGTGGTGCACGCCGGTACCACCGCCGATGTGGTCTGCATCCGCGCCGACACCGGCGTGCGCGTCGAGGTCGCCGACCGCTACCCCGAGCGCGAGGTCCCGCTGCAGAGCAACGGCGGCCACCACTTCGGGCACCCCGACCGCGAGGGCGGCCGCGGTCTGCTGCTGTGCGCCGCGCTCGCCGGCCGCTGGGGCGTCGAGTACACCGCGACCCACAAGCAGGTATGGTTCCAGCTGGACTTCCCCGACCGCCCGGCCGGCACCCGGGCCGCCGGACCCGCCCTCCCCTCCAACGCCCTGCCCATCGCCGACGCCCGGGTCCGGGTCGGCGTCGTCCAGGTCGACAGCGGCGGACTGATCAGCGCCTGGAACGACGACGCTCAGGAACTGTTCGGTTACCAACCGGAGCAGATCATCGGCAAGCCGCTGACCGACCTCGCGGCCTGGCCGCACACCCCCGGCACCAGCACCGGCGTCGCCGAGGCGCTCCTGCTCTCCCGCTGGGAGGGCTCCTACGGCATCCGCGGCGCCGACGGCCGAGTCTCCCCCGTCTACGCCTCCCACCTGCGCGTCCGCGACGCCGAGGGCGAGCCGTCCACCGTCTGTCTGATGGTGCGCGACCGCGAGCGCGCCGTGCTCCAGAGCCCGATGCGCGGTGCGAACGTGGACACCGCCGAAACCGCCGAGCGGGGCCCGGCCACCGACGCCTTCGAGGTCTTCATCGGCTCCCCGGCCCCCGACGACCTCGACGGACTGCTCCAGCGCACCGTCGAGCGGGCCCGCGACATGCTCGACGGCGACGCCGCCTATCTGCTGCTCGCCACCGACGACGAGACCGAGCTGGAGGTCCGCGCCTCCACCGGCCTGCCCTCCGCCCGCCAGCGCTTCGCCCGCGTCCCCGTCGAAGCGGGCACCGGGCGCTACGGCTCGGCCCGGATGCCCGCCGTCCACGAGGACCTGTCCGCGGTGCCCGGCGCCGTACCCCTGCTGGTGAACACGGGGATGCGTTCCGTGGTCACCGTCCCGCTGAAGGTCGAAGGCCGGCTCACCGGCTCGCTCGGTGTCGCCGCCGAGTCCCCCGCCCGCTACAGCAACGAAGAGGCCCTGCGGCTGCAGTTCGCCGCCGACCGCATCGCCCTCGCCGTCGAGCGCGCCCGCCTCACCGAGCTGGAGCGGCTGCGCCGCGGCTCCCTGTCCTTCCTCGTCGAGGCGTCCGACCTCCTCGCGGGCACTCTGGACCGCGATCAGACGCTGGCGCTCATGGCCCAGATGACGGTGCCCACGCTGGCCAGTTGGTGCGCCGTCTATACGGTCGCCGACCAGGCGTCCGAGCCCGAGCTGTCGTACGTTCTGCATGAGGACGAGGACCGCATCGACGGGCTCAAGGCCCTGCTGATGAAGATCGACCCACCGGAGCAGGTCCCCACCGGCGGCGCCCGCAGCTGGTCCGGCCCCTACGACGCCGCCCACGCCGCCGCCCTGCGCACCTCGCTGCGCAGCCTCAGCCTCGGCGACTCCGCCCGCCCCTCCTCCGGCCCCGGCGCCTCGCTCGCGACCGCCTCCGCGGTCGGCGGAGAGACGGTCGTGCTGCCCCTGGTGGCCCGTAACCGCGTCATCGGCATGCTCATCCTCGGCAAGCCCACCGACGAGCACTTCCGCCAGGAGAACCTGGAGCTGGCCGAGGACCTCTCCCGCCGGGCCGCGCTCGCGCTGGACAACGCGCGGCTCTACTCGGAGCGCACCGCCATCAGCCAGTCCCTGCAGCGCAGTCTGCTGCCGCCCGAGCAGCCCGAGGTCCCCGGAGTCGAGGTCGAGGTCATCTACCGCGCGGCGGGCGAGGGCAACGAGGTCGGCGGCGACTTCTACGACCTCTTCCCGATCCGCGACGGGGCGTACGGCTTCGCCATCGGCGACGTCTGCGGCACCGGACCGGAGGCCGCCGCGGTCACCGGACTCGCCCGGCACGCCCTGCGGCTGCTCGCCCGCGAGGGTTTCGGCGGCCCGGCGGTCCTGGAGCGGCTCAACGCGGCGATCCTCGACGAGGGCGCCCGCAGCCGCTTCCTGACCCTCCTCTACGGCGAGCTGTGGCCGCAGCACGACGGCAGCGCGGTGCTCAAGGTCGTCTGCGCCGGACACCCGCTGCCGCTCCGGCTGCGCCAGGACGGCAGCATCGAGGCGGCGGCCGAGCCCCAGCCGCTGCTCGGCGTCATGGAGGACCTCGAGCTCTACGAGCAGACGATCACGCTCGACCCGGGCGATGTGCTGCTGTGCGTCACCGACGGGGTGACGGAGCGGCGCGAGGGCACCAGGATGCTCGGCGACGACGGCCTTATCGACGTCCTCACGACCTGCACCGGCCTTACGGCGGGCGCGGTGGCCTCCCGGGTGCTGCGGGCGGTCGAGCGCTTCGCGGCGGAGCCGCCGTCCGACGACATGGCGATCCTGGCGATGCGCGTCCCGGAGCCCGAGCCCGCCGACGCCTGAGGCGCCCGGGCCAAGCCGCGGCCCCGGGGGTGGCCCAAAAATCGAACGCCCCCCCCCCCGGGAGGGGGGCCATTCGCAGGAGAGCCCCAATACGGAATCGAACCGTAGACCTTCTCCTTACCATGGAGACGCTCTGCCGACTGAGCTATTGGGGCGCGTCGACGAGATCGATCATACCCGAACTCGGGTGCGCTCCCGACCACTCGCCCCGTGGTTCAGGCGGCTGACTGCAGCAGCCCGCCCAGCGCGTTGCAGGCCGAGACCACGCGCTGCAATTCCCGCCGCGACATGGTCGGATCGACGGGCAGCGCCAGGCACTCATCGGCCGCGCGCTCGGTCTCCGCGAGCCACAGATCGCGCCGGAAACGCGCGGTGCGGTGCGCGGGCGTCTGTACGGGCACATGGCATACGACGCCGCGAGAACGCAGCGTACGGGCGAAGGCGTCCCGGTCCGGCCGGCCGTTGCCGGGAACCCGGACGACGTATTGCTGGTAGGTGTGTTGCACACCGGGCGCGACAGGCGGCGTGAGGACGCCACGCAGCTTTCCGTCCAGATAAGCCGCGTTGGCCTGCCGCCGCAGTATCTCCCCGGCGGGCTCGCTGGCAGCCCCGTGTCCGATCACCAGCACGCCGTGCCGCTGGCCGAGCTCGGTGAGGGCCGCCATGTCGGCGGGATGTCCGAAGGTGTGAATGGCCACGATGGCCGCGGTCCTGGGCGTCAGCGCCTGGGCCACCGCGGCCGGGTCTATGCAGTAGGTATGGGCGTCGATGTCCACGAACACCGGCCTGGCGCCGGCCAGCAGCACCGCTTCCGCGGCCTCGGGAGTGCCGTAGGACGGCACGATGACCTCGTCGCCCGGTCGCACACGCGCCCGGGTCAACTCATGCAGCAGCTCATCCGTAGAAGTCCCCATGAGCGGCATCGTGCCCAGACAACATGAACACCGAGTGGCTCGCAACACAACAAGAGAAGAGCCCTGCCGGTAACCGAAGTCCCGGCAGGGCTCTCTGCAAAATTTGTTCGGCGGCGTCCTACTCTCCCACAGGGTCCCCCCTGCAGTACCATC
>NZ_JBHYVB010000011.1:88153-106195 GCF_042750115.1 Streptomyces sp. NPDC059455 | reverse complement strand
CCCCGGCCCGGGGCCCCGTACGCGACCTGGCCGACGTCCTCCGGGCGCAGCCCGCCGCGGCGGGTGCGCAGAAAACTCCCCAGCTCGGCAGTGTCCATACCCACCAGTGTCCGGCACGGGCACGCGCCGTGCCTGTCCCTGTGAGGGTCAGGCACGGCGCGGCCATGGGGGGATCACTGGTGGGCGATCACCGGATCACCGGTAGGTGATGTCGGAGGTGCTGTACTTGCAGTAGGTGCCGTCGGGGCCGCTGCCGTTCTTGCTCGGCTCGGCGCCGGTGTTGTTCCCGATGTACTTCTGGCACGGGACGATCTTCTTGCTGCTGTCGCCGACGATCGTGATCCCGCGCAGGGTCAGCGAGTCTCCGTAGTTGGTGTTGATCCCGCCGATGACCTTGCCCGGGGCGGTGATCTCGGAGTTGCTCACATTGATGGTGCGCTTGTACTGCGAGGAGCAGTTGCCGCAGGAGCGGACGAAGGTCGAGAAGTCCTGCCCGGCGAAGCCCGAGATGTTGAGCGTGCCGCCGCCGTTGAACTGGAAGATCTTGTCCGCGGCCTTACGGGCGCCGCCACCGATGACATTGAACGTCTTGCCGGTGCCGCGGAAGGTGGCGGCGTCCTCGCCGACGTCCTCCCACCAGACGTTCTGCAGGGTGCAGCTGCCCTCGCAGTGGACGCCGTCGGCGGCCGGGGCGCCGAGGATGACGTTCTTCAGGGTGGCGCCGTCCTTCAGCTCGAACAGCGGGCCCTGGTCCTCGTCCTGGTTGTCACTGCCGAGGTCGCCGGAGCCGTAGTAGCGCTTCATACCGCCGTCGGTGGTCCCGCTGACACTGATGGTCTTGGAGACCGCCTGCGGGGTGCCGCTGGGCGTGGGCCAGGTGGCGGCGGAGGCCGTGGGCAGGGTCAGCCCGGTGGTGATCGCGCCCGCGGTGAGGGCGACGGCGCCCAGGGCCCCGGCCATCGCCCGGTACCTGGTGCGTTGTTCAGCCATGTCGGATCTCCTTCTCAGTGGGGGGTTTCACGGGGTGGTGATGGCCGGCCGCGGCGGGGTCGCCATCTTGTCGCCGATGAAGAAGCTGGGGTGCGGGGGCTGGTTGTAGGCGGTGTTCTGCCAGGCCAGCGCCTCGCGGTACTGCCGGTCGTGGAGCAGCGTGGTGATCTTCCGGTCGGTCTCGTACGGCGTGGAGTAGATCCGCAGCGCCTTGTTGTCGCTGGTCGGCCAGACCACCTCCTCGCGCCAGTCGCCGAGGATGTCGCCGGACAGCGACGGGGTGGCCTTGGTGCCGTTGTTGGAGTGCACCCCGGAGCCGGTGAGCAGCCGGGTGTCACCGGAGGTGCCGTACTTGTCGATATGGGTGCCGTCCAGCAGCTCGCGCACCGGATCGCCGTCCCACCAGGCCAGGAAGTTGGTCGAGGAGGGTTTGCGGCCCTTGGCGCCGCCGCCCTCGTCGCGGATCTGGTCGTCCCGCGCGGACCACATCTCGGCGCCGTCGTTGCCCGCCCAGATGTCACCGGCCACGCCGCGCCCGTTGTCGCCGCCGGACGCGGTGGACCACAGCACCTGGCCGGTGCGGGCGTCGGCGAAGTACGAGCCCGGTTTCGAGGAGTCCTCGTCGACCTTGAAGTACTCCAGGCCCGGCCGCGACGGGTCGAGGTCGCCGAGGTGGGCGGCGTCGCCGTGGCCGTATCTGTTCGTCCACAGCCCCGAGCCGTTGTCGTCCACCGCCATCGAGCCGTAGACGATCTCGTCCCTGCCGTCGCCGTCCACATCGCCGGTGGCCAGTGCGTGGTTCCCCTGGCCGTCGTAACCCTTGCCGGTGTTGGTGGAGCTGTTGGTGTCGAACGTCCACTGGCGGGTGAGCTGGCCTCCGCTGAATCTCCAGGCGGAGATCACGGTGCGGGTGTAGTAGCCGCGCGCCTCGATCAGCGAGGGGGTGGAGCCGTTGAGATACGCCGTCCCGGCCAGGAAGCGGTCCACACGGTTGCCGTAGGAGTCGCCCCAGGAGGAGACGGTGCCGCGCGGCGGGACGTAGTCCACCGTGCTCATCGCGGCGCCCGTACGGCCGTTGAACATCGTCAGATATTCGGGTCCGCTGAGCACATAGCCGCTGGAGTCGCGGTAGTCGGCGGACGCGCTGCCGATCGTCTTACCGGCGCCGTCGACCGTGCCGTCCGCGGTCTTCATCGCGATCTCGGCCTGGCCGTCGCCGTCGTAGTCGTACACCTGGAACTGGGTGTAGTGGGCGCCGGAGCGGATGTTGCGGCCCAGGTCGATCCGCCACAGCCGCTGCCCCTGGAGGGTGTAGCCGTCGACGATGGTGTTGCCGGTGACGCCCGACTGGGAGTTGTCCTTGGCGTTGGTCGGCTGCCACTTCAGGACGAAGTCCAGATCGCCGTCGCCGTCGAGGTCGCCCACCGAGGCGTCATTGGCCTCGTACGTGTAGTCCGAGCCGCCCCCCGGGGGTGAGATCGGCACATCGTAGTACCCCGGGCGGAACTGGATCGCGCTCGGCGAGGCGGGCTGCTCCGCCCCGTCCCGAATAGCCCGCACGGTGTAGTCGGCGCTGTTCGGGGCGTCCTTGTGGAGGTAGTTGGTGGTCGTGATGGGGGAGGAGTTGACCTTGACGCCGCCCCGGTAGAGGTTGAACGTCACACCGTCCGGGTCGGTGGCCAGCCAGCGCCAGCTGACCAGGTTGTCATTGCCGGTGTGCACGCTCACCAGCCCCCGGTCCAGCTTCTCGAGCTGGGCCGCGGCGGCCGCCTTCGGCGCGGGCCCCTTGCCCTCGGCGGCCTCCGAGACGCTCACCAGCGAGGTGACGGTCAGCGCGCCCGCCGCGCAGACGGCGGCCAGCATCCGGCCCCTGCGTGGGGAGGATCTGGGTGGATGAGCGGGGGGCGGAGTGTGCGAACTGTCCCGAGAGCGCACGTCGTCCTCCAAGGCATGGGGGGAAGGTGTGACCCCTAGTCGTCCCCTTGGCCGGAAAGGTTGCCGCCTTCGGGCCGACTTCTCGGGAGCGGGGCGAAACAGACGAAACGGGGACTCGTCGGCCGCTACCGTCGAAGGGTGAAGGCCATTCGTCGATTCAGCGTGCGCCCCGTCCTTCCGGAGCCCCTGCGACCGCTCAACCGGCTGGCGCGCAATCTGCGCTGGTCCTGGCACCCCGAGACCCGCGAGCTCTTCGAGTCCGTGGACCCCGAGGGATGGCGGGAGTCGGGCGGCGACCCGGTGCGACTGCTGGGCGCCGTGCCCCTCTCCCGGCTCGCGGACCTCGCCGAGGACCGCTCCTTCCTGCGCCGTCTCACGGCGGTCGCGGATGATCTGCATGACTATCTGACCGGGCCCCGGTGGTATCAGGGGCGGGTCGCCGCGGAGGACAGAGCCGGGCCGACCCCCGTCGAGTCCGTACCCACCGTGTCCCCAGGCGCGCCCGTGCGGTCGGACGCGCCGGTGCCGTCGGACGCGCCCGTGCCGTCAGGCGCGCCCGTGCGGTCGGACGAGCCGGTGCCGTCGGACGCGCCCGTGCGGTCAGGCGCGCCCGTGCGGTCGGACGAGCCCGTGCCGTCAGACGCGTCCGTACCTTCCGGACCGCCCGTACCCTCCGTCCCGCCCGCCCCCTCAGGACTGCCCGCCGCCATCGCCTACTTCTCGCCGGAGTTCGGGATCACCGCCGCCCTGCCCCAGTACTCCGGCGGCCTTGGCATCCTCGCCGGTGACCACCTCAAGGCCGCCAGCGACCTCGGCGTCCCCCTGATGGGCGTCGGCCTGCTCTACCGCCACGGCTACTTCCGGCAGTCGCTCTCCCGCGACGGCTGGCAGCAGGAGCACTATCCGGTCCTGGACCCCGACGAGCTCCCGCTCACCCAGCTGTGCGAGGCGGACGGCCGGCCCGTCCGGATCCCGCTCACCCTGCCCGGCGGCCGTCCGCTCCATGCCCGCGTCTGGCAGGCCCAGGTGGGCAGGGTGCCGCTGCTGCTGCTCGACTCCGACGTGGAGGAGAACGGCCACGGCGAGCGCGAGGTCACCGACCGGCTCTACGGCGGCGGCAGCGAGCACCGGCTGCTCCAGGAGATGCTGCTGGGCATCGGCGGCGTCCGCGCCCTGCGCGCGTACTGCCGGCTCACCGGCCACCCCGAACCCGAGGTGTTCCACACCAACGAGGGCCACGCCGGATTCCAGGGCCTGGAGCGCATCCGCGAACTGATCGCCGACGGGGCCGACTTCGACGCCGCCCACGAGGCGGTGCGGGCCGGGACCGTCTTCACCACCCACACCCCCGTCCCCGCCGGGATCGACCGCTTCGACCGCGAGCTGGTCGCCCGCCACTTCGGCGACGACGCCGAGCTGCCCGGGATCGAGGTCGAGCGGATCCTCGCGCTCGGCATGGAGACCTATCCCGACGGGGAACCCAACCTCTTCAACATGGCCGTGATGGGGCTGCGGCTGGCCCAGCGCGCCAACGGGGTGTCCACCCTGCACGGCCGCGTCAGCCGGGAGATGTTCGCCGGGCTCTGGCCGGGCTTCGACCCCGAGGAGGTGCCCATCACCTCCGTCACCAACGGGGTGCACGCACCCACCTGGACGGCCCCCGAGGTCACCCGGCTAGGCGCCCGCCAGTTCGGCCACCTCGGCGACTCCGAGCTGTGGGAGCTGCGCCGCACCCTGCGCAAGCGGCTGGTCGCCGAGGTCCGGCAGCGGCTGTACGCCTCCTGGCGGCAGCGCGGCGCGGGCACCGCCGAGCTCGGCTGGATCGACGGGGTGCTCGACCCCGACGTCCTCACCATCGGCTTCGCCCGCCGCGTCCCCTCCTACAAGCGGCTCACCCTGATGCTGCGCGACCAGGACCGGCTGATGGAGCTGCTGCTCCACCCCGAGCGGCCGATCCAGATCGTCGTCGCGGGCAAGGCCCACCCGGCCGATGACGGCGGCAAACGCCTCGTCCAGGAACTCGTCCGCTTCGCCGACGACCCCCGGGTGCGCCACCGCCTGGTCTTCCTGCCCGACTACGGCATGGGCATGGCCCAGAACCTCTACCCCGGCTGCGACGTCTGGCTCAACAACCCGCTGCGCCCGCTGGAGGCATGCGGCACCAGCGGTATGAAGGCGGCCCTGAACGGCTGTCTCAACCTCTCCGTCCTCGACGGCTGGTGGGACGAGTGGTACGAACCGGACTTCGGCTGGGCCATCCCCACCGCCGACGGCGACGCCATCGACGAGACCCGCCGCGACGACCTGGAGGCCGCCGCCCTCTACGACCTGCTGGAACAGCGGGTCGCCCCGCGCTTCTACGACCGCGGCCTGGACGGCCTCCCCAGCCGCTGGATCGCCATGGTCCGGCGCACCCTCACCACCCTCGGCCCCAAGGTGCTCGCGGGCCGCATGGTCCGCGAATACGTCGAGCGCCTCTACGCCCCGGCCGCCCGCTCCCACCGAGCCCTGAACCTCGAGGCGGCCGCCGAACTGGCCGCCTGGAAGGCCCGAATCCGCGCCGCCTGGCCGGACGTCGCCGTCGACCACGTCGAGGCCCACCTCACCCCACCCGCCCCGGGCGGCGCCGCCGAACTCGGCTCGACCCTCTGCCTCCGCGTCCGGGTGCGCCTGGGCGCCCTGGACCCGGCGGACGTCGAAGTCCAGGCCGTGGCGGGCCGGGTGGACGACACCGACCGCATCACCGACGCCACCCACGTCCCCCTCAAACCCACCGCGGGCCCCGACCTCGAAGGCAGCCGCCGCTACGAAGCCCCCCTGGCCCTCAACCGCACCGGCCCCTTCGGCTACACCATCCGCGTCCTCCCCACCCACCCCCTCCTCTCCCACCCCGCCGAACCGGGCCTCATCGCCATCCCCTCGGAGACCACATCCGAAGCGGCGGGAGTCCTGATGCGCTGAGCCCCCGGCGCAAACAGAGCCCCCGGACGGACGGGCAGGGGGCAAAGTCCCACCCCCTGCCCCACGTCTGGGGGTGCACTAAAAATCCCGCCCGCCCCCCCCCCGGGCGCCCGGAATTGCCGACGGTCCCGGAGAGCCGCGCTCTCCGGCTATGCGAATTGAGATCTTGGACGTCGGCAGGACCTCAGCTGACCACCGCACGAGGTGGTCGGGCTGAGCCTGCCGGGCCATCGGTTCGACCACCCCGATCGAAGGGTTGAGAACTGGTGGACTGGGACACCGTCACCCTGCTCGTCCTCGCGGCCTTCGGCCTCGCCGGACTGATACTCACCATGTCAGCGGAGCTCCTGTCCAAGATCCCGGCCGTCATCGAGGCCTGGCGCCGGGTGCGCACGACATGGCGCGGAGGTGACGATGGCTAGGCGGCCAGGTCGGGGCCGAGCGAGGCGGCGGTGGCCGGGGCGAGCCATACGAGCTGTGCGGTGACCCCGTCCCGGGAGAACCACGCCTCCGCGCGCTCGGGCGAGGCCAACACCAACCGCTGCCGGGGGCCGACCACTTCGGTGCGCCCGTCCTCATGGGCCATGCCCCATGCCGCGATCTCCACGTCTGATTCTCCGGTGTCCTCGTACGGGTGGATCCGGGCCACGGCGAAGAGGCGGGGCGCGGTGGCGAGGACGAGGGCGCGGAGTTCTTTGCCGAGGTCGAAGGGGGCGGAGTCGGGTTGGTCGGGGGATACCGTGGCCATGCGTGTCTCCTTGCTGGGAGGTGGAGTTGGGCCGGATGCGGGCCAGGCGGGCGGCAGCTGTGGAACTGCCGTCAGAAGGTGGCCTGGATCACAGCGTAGAGCGAAAGGTTGAATCACTTCTACGGTGCATCGAGAAGTCTCTAACCTTGACCTCGTTCCAGTGACCCTTGCACCACCTGTGCGACCGTGGAGGACCGCATGCCGCCAAGGACAACTCCGACCGCACGTCAGCTACGCCTCGGAGTTGAGCTGCGCAAGCTCCGCGAGCGCGCGGGCCTCAACACCCGGGAGGCCGCCGAGCTGATCGGGGCCAACCAGGCCCGCATCAGCAATATCGAGACTGGACGCTTCGGCCTCAGCGAGCGCAGCATCCGCACCTTGGCCGGGAACTACGCATGCGGCGACGAGGCCCTGATCGCCGCGCTCATCGCTATGACCGGCAAGCGGAAGCGCGGCTGGTGGGAGGAGTACCGGGAGCTGCTGTCTCCCGGACAGCTCGACCTGGCCGAGTTGGAACACCACGCGACGGCACTGTTGCTGGCTACCGTGATCCACATCCCCGGCTTGCTCCAGACCGTCGATCACGCCCGTGCGGTCTTCGCCGAAGGGGTGCCCGCGCTCCCGCCGCCCGATGTAGAAGACCGCGTCTCGCACCGCATCAAGCGACAACGCATCCTCTATGGCGAAAGTCCCACCCCGTGCAAGGCGGTGATCCACGAGGCCGCCCTCCGTATGCCCTTCGGCGGGCCACAAACGTCCCGAGCCCAGCTCAAGCACTTGATTGACATAAGCGAACGGGATCGCATCACAATCCGGGTGGTCCCGTTCCGTAACGGCACGTTTGCCGGGTCCGGCCAGTCGATCAACTACTTCTCCGGCCCCGTACCCCAACTCGACACGATCCTGTTGGAACAGGCGCACGGCTCCCTCCTGCTCGACGCGGAAGCCCAGCTGCAGAAGTATCGGTTGGTGATCGGCAAGATGGAGGCCATCGCTCTGGAGCCGGACGAGTCCCGCGACTTCATCCATGGCCTCATCCAGGAACTGTGACAAGGAGCAGCACATGAACCCGGTGTCATGGCGGCAGTCCTCCTACTGCCAGGAATCAGCCTCGTGCGTGAACGTCGCCGCAGGGGAGCGTGACACGATAATGCTCCGCGAGAGCGAGCACCCTGAGGTCATACTCTCAACCACCCGCACGCGCCTGAGAGCCTTCATACGCGCTGCTAAAGCGGGCCAGTTCGACCATGTCGCCGGACCCTGACGAGGCTGTGCGGCGGGGCGCGTCGCAATGCACCATCGGCTGGCGTACCCCTTAGTGACGACTCCGAGAGGTTCACGATCGATGGCTACAGCGGTACGTCAGGCATTGATCAACGCGCGGCGTTCAGCGGTTCACCTGGAAATGCGTGACATCTACACGCCCGGCGACCCTGACTTCGCCGACTGGCGCGCCGGGTTGCGCTTCGACCCCGCAGAGCGGTGGCGGAGCTGGTTCGACCTCGTGGTGTCGACTGTTTCACGCGGTGTTCGGATGCGGCGTGCCCGGATCATTTCCGAGCCCGTCAGCGAATACATCAAATTCGAGTACGACGTGACCGGGCGCCACAACGTCGCCGCAGGGGAGGAGGTGCGGTGGCTGCCCAGAAGGCGGGCGGCCGACCTGGCCCTTCCGGGGGCGGACTTCTGGCTGATCGACGAACAGGTTGTGATCTTCAACCACTTCGACGGCGATGGGAATTGGAACCCGGCCACGGACATGGAGGTTCGGTACGAGCCCGGCACGGCTAGGCTGGCCGCTTCCGCGTTCGAATCCGTTTGGGAGCGTGCCTTGCCACACTCGCAGTACTGGCCAGGGTGAACCGTCTCGTGGTGGCAGCGCAGTGCCGATTTCCCGTTCCGGAAACGTGGATCTCTTGCGCAATGGCTTCGATGCCCGCGAGTATCAACGCGGAAGTACAGGACCGGGAGGGGACTGATGAAGGTATCGATGCTCGTCAGTACGTGCGACATCAAGGACTGCCCGACCATCTACGCCACGGACCGGGATACTCTGCTGGTTCAGGGTGAAGTACCCACCGACCATGGGCTGGAGATTCCGGCGAACGAAGGCATCGTGGAGATTCCGATGCAACTCCTCTTCGATCTCATCAGGAAGGCGCTTCGTGACAAGCTCGTCTAAGAACCTCGGCGAGCTGTTCGACAGCTTCGAACGCGAGGCGTTCCGACTTGAGACGCTGGACGACTACAGCGGTTCGGGTAGTACCGAAGCGTACCGCAGGTTCCTCGCAGGAGAGCCGCGCCCGGAGAGCTACAACGACGAATGGGTGGCCGAACTCCGGTCCCATACGAGCAAGGGGAAACGCATCTACCGCGTGCACATCCTTTCGCGTCCCCTCACGCCGTACCTTCGGTTTGAACTCGGCTGGGGGTATCGAAAGAATCAGGCCGGCGGTGAAGAGTTTTTCATTCTCGACACCACGGACAAAGCCAACCCCCTCGATGGCGTAGGGGACTTTTGGCTGTTCGACAGCGGAACGCCCGTCGCCATGTATTACGACGACGCAGGAGTGGTCACCGGGCGTGAAACCTTGCCCGAGACCCGTTCCTCTGAATTCGTCGCGTACCGCGACGCGGCACTGGCCCACGCGGAGCCCTTCTCTGAATGGTGGGCGAAACACGGGGAGTGAACAGAGGGGAGCTCGGAGCAGCGCTGCGGGCGCTTCGGTTGGCATCCGGTAAGGAAGCCAAGACCGTCGCCCGCAGTGCTGTCATGTCTACCAGCAAGCTGAGCAAGATTGAGACGGGCAAGGTCGCGCCGTCCGTTGTGGACGTAGAGAGCATCCTGGTAGCGCTTGGCGTCTCCGAAGAAGTCAAGGTCAAATACCTTGAAGTGGTGCGAGCGGAGACAACCGAAACCACGGCGTGGCGGCTCGTACGCAGGTTGGGAGTACACAAAGCGCAGCAGCAGACCAGGGCGCTGGAATCTCGGATGAAACTGCTGCAACTTTTTCAACCTGCCCTTGTGCCGGGCTTGCTGCAGACCCCCGAGTACATTCGAGCTGTCCTCGCTCGCCATGACCTGAGCGAAGACACTTTGACGCGTACCATCACTGCTCGTCTTGAGCGGCAACAGGTTTTGCATGACGAGGCCAAGAGTCTCCGGTTTGTCATCACCGAGAACGTACTGCGGTGGCGCATTGTGTCGCCCTCGAGGATGGCAGAACAGCTGGATAGACTTATCTCGGTTTCACGGTTGCCTAATATAGACCTCCGTGTGGTCCCATTTTCGATGGCGCAGCGTGATATAGCGAACCATGCGTTCGTCATTCGCGACAAGCGGACCGTGACTGTTGAAGCCATCCATGCCGAATTGGTGGTCACGGATCCGAGAGACGTTTCGCAGTACGTTGATAAGTTCGAACGCTTTGCATCCGCTGCTCTTTGTGGTGACAGCATGCGAAGAATGCTCGAGGGCTTGAGGAACGATTTCTTGCGTGAACAGGAAATCGGCTAGGTGTAGTTCCGGGCTGCCCATAGGTTGAACCGAGCCGCCATATGCGGGGAGTGCAACCTATGAAGATCACTGAAGAACATATCGACGCCATGCGTTCCGAGCGTCACCGGGCGGCCAGAGCCGAGGCGAGAGCGGTCGCTGAACTGCTCCGAGAGGCACTTGGCCGTCTCGGCTTCACGGCGGACGTGGCCATGCCCCATGGAGAAGTGGACGAGGCTCTGTCCTGGCCGGTCCTGCGGGGAGAGGCGACGGTCTCGGGACATCCCATGGTCGCCCTCGGCCGTATCCCGCTCGACAGTGCGAACCGTCTCGCGGAAATCCTCATGCGCGCCGCGCTGGAGGAACAGACCAAGAAGGCCACCAATCGGTGAGCCGTCTCTGAGACCCCCGTCCCGGCTGGACCGGAGCCCTGGCAGGTCGAGCCCAGCGCGGAACGGGTGCATGTGCACGACGGCGCGAGGAGAGCCCCCGCGTCGACAGCACCGAAGGGAATCATCTCGATGCGCTTACGCGGATTCAAGGCCGTCGTCCGGCAAGACCCGGAGGACGACGGGCCGACAGAGGGTGGGCAGCAGGGCGGATGTGGCGACGGTGATGGCTGCGGGCGGCAGTAGGTACGTGCTGTAGACGGGCGACCCCCACTCGGCGTGGGGGTCGCTCTCACTGAGAGAGCGAGCACATGCACCACCACGGCTACACCTGGCTCGGGTCCGCGCACGATTTGCTCAAAGACGGCCCCCGGCGCCCCCTGCACCCGGAGTTCACATCCAACAAGGTCGTCCCCCTGGAATGTGCACACTGGCTGCTCAAGCCGGCCCCCTTTATCCAGGGGACATGGAGCGACTCCGAGCAAGCAGCCGCATGGTTCGGTCGGCAAGTGCGGGCTTCGGCGGCGGCGTTCGCGGCGGAGCGCGATCGGGACGTCCCCCGGCTCGCAGATGCGGTCGCCCGTGCGGTCGAAAGGGTGGCGAGCGGTGAGGACGTGGTCGGCGGCTGGTACCTCACAGGACAGAGATTCCTGTCCGTGTGCCTGATCGCGTGCAGTCCACACCGTCTGCGCCCGGAGATTCCCTGTCCTGCCGGTGCTGCCGCCTGAGTCCAGACCATCATCCGAGTTGTCCGGTTGTGCGCTGTCCATCGTCCAACGTGCCTTATAGGCTTGCGCGTTGGCCGTTCGCCTATTTCAGGAGGTGCCGTGCGAGAGCAGAAGATGTATTGCTACACCTGTGGAACAGACGAGATGCACCGTCGTCTTACTGCCGACGAGAAGGCTTGGGTGAAGAACACCACGCGCCGGAAGAGCGTCGAGGACGTCTTCATGTGCACGGCGCCGAACTGCCGCAATCTACGGACTGGATTCCAGAAGCGCCCCTTCGACCCCGTTCTCCGACTGCCCTTGCCCGACTGAGCTGCCGCACGGGGCCGCCGGTCCGCTCAGGCCACGGTTGACCTTGTCGCGGCGGCAGGGTTTCTACTGGCGTTATGCGCATCGGAGAGGGCGGCGAGGCCGTCAAGGGACTGCGGGCCGCGCGGGTGGCGGTGTGGGTGGTGCTGCCCGCCGAGGTGGGCGTCGCGGTGTGTGTGGTGGCGGGCGTGCGGATGCCCGGAGCGATTCTCTTGGGGGCCGAGGCGCTGGTGGCGACCGTGCTCGTGCTGGAGGCCGTCGTTCTGTGGCGGCTGTATGCCGTGCGGCGACGGGCCGGGGCCGAGCGGCGGGATGCCGTGCGAGGCGCGCTGCGTACGCTGGTGCCGGTAGTGGTGCGCCGACTCGTCGCGCATGAGCTCCGGGCCCTGCACAGCCTCGGGCTGTGGGTGCTGCGCCGTCGGCACCAGGTTCCCGACGGGGCGCTGGCCGCCGCGTACACCGGACCTCAGACGGCCATGATGTACGGGCTGCTCTTCGTCTCCGTGGTCGAAACGGTGGGGCTGGCGCTGGTGATCCCCTGGCCGGTCGTGCACGCGATCCTGCTCGTCGTCGATGTGTACGGGGTGGTGCTGATCCTCGCGCTGCACGCGTCCTGCGTGGTCCGGCCGCACGTCGTGGGATCCGACGGTTCGTTGCGCATCCGCTACGGCGCACTGTTCGACCTGCGGGTTCCGGCCGCCACCATCGCCGCCGCCCGGGTTGAGCGGCGCTATCCCGACGGACGGCTGGTGCGGGTGAGCGCGGACGGGGTGCTCGATCTCGCGGTGGGCAGCCAGACCACGGTGACGGTGGAGCTGACGGAACCGGTGGAGTTCGTGCGACCGCTCGGCGGGTCGGGCTTCGCCCGTACGCTCCGGTTTCACGCGGACGACCCGCGTGAGACGGTCGTCGCCCTCACGCGGGTTGGAACCTCCGCCCCGGGCCACGGCGCCGGTGGTTGAACGCGGGACGAACATTGCATGAGAGGTGGGCCACATCGGCCATATGAGCGTTCTTGGAGCGTACATTCGCCCCCCTGAAGCCATTGCATGCACGGGGGGCAATCGTGAAGTGGCTGGAGCAGTTGACCGCGCCCGAAAATCTGTTGGCGCTGCTCGGCGTCGTCGTGACGGTCGGTGGGCTGTCGTATGAGCGGCTGATTCCCGGGCGGAAGCGTATCGGTTATCGCGTGCAGATGGACACGTTGATAGACGACAGCACCCAGGACGGGCCGATTCATCAGCGGTTGCGGATGCTGGAGAATACTCCGGATCTGGCCGGGGCCTCGCTCGTCCTGTTGCGGATTGAGAATGACGGGTTTCGGAGCATTGACGCCGATGACTACATCACGGCGCCGGCGACGAACCATCGCGGGCTCACCGCGACCTTTCCCAATCGCACCGTAAGGGATGTGGCGGTCACCGAGCCCAGCCATCCGGATCTGCTGCGGCATCTGCCGCAGCGCGGGACTCCGGCGAATCCCGGGCTGGTCTGTGCGGGCAATGAGATCTCGCTGCCCCGGGTGCCGCTGAACAAGGGGGATCACTTCAAGCTGCTGGTGCTGCTGACGGGTGCCGGGACCGATAAGCCGCCGCATGTGGGCGGTCGGATCAAAGAGGGCAGGATCCGGAACAATGAGAAGTTCCGGCGGCCCAGCAATCGGATGCTCGGGCTGATCGGCAGTCTGCTGGCCATGCTGATGCTCCAGTCGTTCGGTATGCAGCTGTGGCGGGACGATCCGCTGCCGCGCGGCTGTGCCGAGGGGAATCTGACGATCGTCGGTTCGACCGCGTTCAAGCCGGTGGCGCAGGACGCGGGCGAGGCGTATCAGGGCGACTGCCGGGATGCCCATGTCACCGTGGAGGCGCAGGGCAGTGGGCGCGGTACGAAGACGCTGATCGACGTCGGGGAGGCGGCGAAGGGCGGGTTCCCTTCGTATCTGGCCTTCTCCGACGGCCCGGACGGGGACGGGAACCCCCGGCTCAAACAGCATCTGGTGGCGCTGTCCGTCTTCAGCGTGGTGGTGAACAAGGACGTACGGATATCCGATCTCTCGCTCGACCATCTCCGCAGGCTCTATTCGGGCCGGATCACCAACTGGAACCAGCTGCCCGGCGGGCCCGATCTGCCGGTGCGGCTGGTGAGCCGGGACGCGAAATCCGGGACGCGCGGGGTGTTCGAGGGCCGGGTGCTGGGGCGTAACGAGATCTCGCGGACGTCCGACAACTGCAAGACCCCGAAATTCACCGGGGACGCCGTCGTCCGCTGTGAACTCGACAGCACCGGCGAGGTGTTGAAGACGGTGGCGAGCACCCCCGGAGCGATCGGCTACGCCGAATTGCATTCCGCCGAGGAGAGCGCCCAGAAGGGGGCTCTCCATCTGGTGTCCCTCGACAACCGCAAGCCGTCCATCGACGCGGTGCGGGAGCGGACCTACCCCTTCTGGGAGCCGGAGTACGCGTACACCTACACCGCGCCGCCCGCGAACTCCCTGACCTCGAAGTTCCTCGACTATCTGGCCGGGGACACCGGGCGGAACCTCATCGAGAAGCATGGCCATCTGCCCTGCGCCGCCGCGGAGAATCAGCGGGCGTGCCAGCTGGCGGCCGGCGGGCGGTAGGAGACAGAGGTGGGACCGGTCGGCCGGGGGTGGGTGGTACCGAAGCCCGGCCGACCGGCGGGGGTCACTTCACGTTGACGCCGCCCCAGGCGTTGTCGACCGCCTTGTACTCGGCGCTGCTCGCGCCGTACAGCGCCTTCGCGGCCTTGAGGGTCGCGGTGCGGGCCTTGGCGTAGTTGGTGGTCGAGGTCATGTACGTGGTCAGGGCCTTGTACCAGATCTTCTCGGCCTTGGCGCGGCCGATGCCCTTGACGGTGCGGCCGTCCTTGGTCGGGCTGTTGTAGGTCACCCCGCCGATGACCTTGCGTCCGCTGCCCTCGGACAGCAGATAGAAGAAGTGGTTGGCGATACCGGAGGTGAAGTGCGGGTCGTCGTTGCCCACACCGCTCTTCCAGTAGTCGTAGGACAGGCCGTCCTTGCTGGGCTTGTCCATGTAGCGCAGCGGGGTGCCGTCGCCGTTGATGTCGATCTTCTCGCCGATGAGGTAGTCACCGGGGTCCTTGGCGTTCTTGGCGTACCACTCCACGGCGGTGCCGAAGATGTCGGAGGTCGCCTCGTTGAGCCCGCCGGACTCGCCGCTGTACTCCAGGTTGGCGGTGGCCGAGGTGAGCCCGTGGCTCATCTCGTGGCCCGCCACGTCGAGCGAGGTGAGGGGCTTCTTGTTGCCCGCGCCGTCGCCGTAGGTCATGCAGAAGCAGCCGTCGTCCCAGAAGGCGTTCTCGTACGCGTCGCCGAAGTGGACGCGGGAGTACGCGGCCTTGCCGTTGCCCTTGATGCCGTTCCGGCCGAGGACCTTCTTGTAGTAGTCCCAGGTCATCGCGGCGCCGTAGTGGGCGTCCACGGCGGCGGTCTGCGCGATGGTGGGCTTGCCGTTGCCCCAGACGTTGTTGGCGTCGTAGAAGGCCGACCCCTTCTTGGTGTCGTCCCACGAGTGCTTGAGGTTGTACGTCTGGTGGCCGCCGCGCGCGGTGTCCTTGAGCAGCCACTGGCTGCCGCTCTTGACCGAGCCGACGGTGACCTTGCCGTTGTGCTGGCCGGTTCCGGTGCCGTTCTCGAGGGCCTGGAACTCGTACAGCTTCTTGCCGGAGTCGGCGTCGGTGATGACGTGCAGCTTGCTGGGCGTACCGTCCTTCTGCACCCCGCTGACGACCGTCTCGTACGCGAGGGTGGGCTTGCCGGTGGCGGCCCAGATCACCTTGCGCGCGTTGTCGGCGGCTGCCTTCTTGTCGCCCGCGGCCCGCGCGGCGCCGAGGGCGGAGCGCTCGGCGCCGGAGGGGGCGATGGCGGCGCTGGTGTCGCCGACCTCGATGTCGGCGTCGGTCGCCTTGTCGACACCCCGGGAGGCGCCGCTCGCGGACTCATGGACGATCAGATCGCCCCCGAGGACCGGCAGTCCGGCGTAGGTGCGCTCGTAGCGGGTGTGGGTGGTGCCGTCGGCGTCCTTGACGACGTCCCTGACGACCAGCTTCTCCTTGGCCCCGAGCCCCAGGGACCTCGCGGTGGAGACGGTGGTGGAGCCCGCCTCCCGCAGCAGCTCGGCGCGGACCGAGGGGGAGAGCGAGACGGTGGCGGCACCCGAGCGGGTGGCCGAAGGAGCCGAAGGAGCGGCCGCGTTCGCGGATCCGGCGGTGGCGCCGGCGGCGAGCAGGGAGGCGGCCAGGGTCGCCGCTCCGGCGGCGAGGGCGGTACGCGAGCGTCTGAGACGGGATATGCCGGATATGGCTGACGTCGAACGTGAATCCACGCGTATCTCCAGTTGTGATGGGGAGTTGGGCGAAGCTTCCGCCCAACGCGACAAAGGTGTCGCTTTGCCGTGGATGAAACATACCGGTGCCCGGGGCCTCAGGCCCCGGGCACCGGCGGTGTGTCCTGCGGTAACTCAGGTGGTTTTACTTGACGTTGACCCCGGCCCAGGCGGCGTCCACGCCCTTGGCCTCGGCGCTGTCGGCGCCGAAGAGGTCCGTGGCGGCCTTCTGCGTGGCCTCACGGGCGGCGTGGTAGTCGGTGGTGGAGGTCATGTACGTGGTCAGGGCCTTGTACCAGATCTTCTCGGCCTTGTCCCGCCCGATGCCCTCGACCTTGGAGCCGTCGGAGGTGGGGCTGTCGTACTTCACACCGTTGATCTCCTTCGCGCCGCTGCCCTCGGACAGCAGGTAGAAGAAGTGGTTGGCGACACCGGAGGAGTAGTGCACGTCCTGGTTGCCCACATCGTCGGACCAGTTGTCCGCGGACTGGCCGTCCTTGCTGGGCTTGTCCATGTAGCGCAGCGGGGTGCCGTCGCCGTTGATGTCGATCGCCTCGCCGATGAGGTAGTCACCGACGTCCTTGGTGTTCTTGGCGTTGAACTCCACCGAGGTGCCGAAGATGTCGGAGGTGGCCTCGTTGAGGCCGCCCGACTCACCGGTGTACTCCAGGCCCGCGGTCTTGGAGGTGACGCCGTGGCTCATCTCGTGGCCCGCCACGTCGAGCGCGGTCAGCGGGGCCTTGTTGCCCTGGCCGTCGCCGTAGGTCATGCAGAAGCAGCTGTCGTCCCAGAAGGCGTTGACGTAGCTGTCGCCGTAGTGCACGCGGGAGTAGGCGCCCTTGCCGTCGCCCCCGATGCCGTCGCGGTTGTGCACGTTCTTGTAGTAGTCCCAGGTGGCGGCGGCGCCGTAGTGGGCGTCGACGGCGGCGGTCTGGGGGTCGTCCGGCTTGCCGGTGCCCCAGTTGTCGTCGTCGTCGGTGAACGCCTTGCCCTCGCCGTCCTCCTTGTTCTCCAGGTTGGTGGTCTTGTGGCCGCCGCGGTCGGCGTCGGTCAGGGTGTAACCGCTGCCTTCCTTGCTGGTGCCGAGCTCGACCGAGCCGCTGTACTCGCTCTCGCCCTTGCCGGTCTCGATGCCCTGGTACTCGTAGAGCTTCTTGCCGGTGGCGGCGTCGGTGATGACGTGCAGCTGGTTCGGGGTGCCGTCCTTCTGTACCCCGCCGACGACGGTCTCGAAGGCGAGCACGGGCTTGCCGCTGGAGGCCCAGATCACCTTGCGCGGGGCCTGATCGGCCGCCGCCTTGGCGGTGTCGTCGGCCTTGGCCAGCTTGACGGCCGACTTGGCCGCGGCGCTCGGGGCGATCCCGGCCGTGGTGGAGGCGACCTTGACGGTGGCCTTGGTGGCCTTGGTGACGCTCTTCATGTCACCGCCCTTGGCACGGTGGACGATCAGGTCGCCGCCGAGGACGGGCAGTCCGTCGTAGGTGCGGTCGTAGCGGGTGTGGGTGGTGCCGTCGGCGTCCTTGATGACGTCCTTGACGACCAGCTTCTCCTTGGCGCCGAGACCGAGCGACGAGGCGGTGTCCGCCTTGGTCGCGTTGGCGTCGCGGAGCAGCTCGGCGCGGGCCGAGGCGGTGAGCGCCGCGGGCTGGGCGCCGGACTTGGCGTCGGCCGGGGCGGCACCCGCGGTGCCGGCGCTCAGTCCGGAGGCGAGCAGGGCGGCCGCGGCGACCGCGGTACCGGCGGCCATGGCGGAACGCCGCTTACCGGCACTGGATATGGGCATGCTGAAGGTCTTGCGCACGCGATCTCCTCGTTGCTGTGGGGGGTCAGCGCCGGGCTGCGGGGAAGTGCGGCCCGGTGCTGAACAAGAGGTACTGATGCGTAATGCGTTGGGCAGACTGTCACACAAGTCCGGGACATGTCACGGGTTTCACGACAGGTCGAAGGGAAAATGTTCGTTGAATGCTGATCAACCTTCGGATTCCGGACAAGCGAATGTAAGAGTCATGGACTGAAAATGGACCAAAAGAGGCGGGGGCCGCGGGGGGGGGGGGGGGGCCGGGGGGGGGCGGGCGGAGGGGCGCGCCGCCGCGGCGCGAGAGAGGCGGAAACAACCCAACCA
>NZ_JBHYVB010000011.1:72371-88143 GCF_042750115.1 Streptomyces sp. NPDC059455 | reverse complement strand
AGGAAAACTACTATAATACTTCTAATAAAAAATCTCCCACACACCCCGCCGCCGCGGGGGGCGGCCGGCACACGCCGCCCCCCCCCCTGTCCTGGGCGAGCCTCTCGGCTCCGTCAGAGCGTCAGAACCTTCAGAACGTCAGCTTCCAGCTGTTGATGTAGCCGGTGTCCTGGGCGTACATGTCTTGAACCCTCAGCTTCCAGGTGCCGACCGCGGTCTCGGAGGACGCGTCCACGGTGTACGTGGTCCGCACATCGTCCGCCGAGTCGAAGAGGCTGCTGTCCTTGAGCCGGTAGGCCGTACCGTCCGGGGCCACCAGGTCGATCACCAGGTCGCCGCGGTAGGTGTGCACGATGTCCACACCCACCTGGAGGTTGCTGGGCGCGTTGCCGGCCCGGCTCACCGAGATCGGCGAGGTGATCGGCTCACCCGCGTCCGGGATGGCGATGTCCGCGGTGTTCTCGAAGACATTGCCGCCGCTGGTGTTGACCGTCCAGGTGAAGGACGCCGTACCGGTCTTGCCGGCCGAGTCGGTCACCGTGACGGTCACCGCGCTCGACCCGACGGTGGTCGGGGTGCCGGAGATCAGACCGCTGGAGGAGTCGAGGGCCAGGCCCGCGGGGAGCCCGGTGGCCGCGTAGCTCAGCGCCCCCGGGTTGGAGCTGGTCGCGGTGATCTGGAGGCTGGTGGCCTGGTCGACGATGCTGGTCTGGTCGCCGGGCGGGGTGACGGTGACGCCGTCGGCGATCCGGGTGCCGACGTTGACCCCGGCCCAGGCGTTGGCCACCGCGTTGTACTGCGCGCTGCCCTGGCCGAACAGCTCGCCCGCCGCCCACAGCGTGGCGTCGCGGGCGCCCGCGTAGTTGGTGTTGGAGGTCATCCGCTGGCTCAGCGCCTTGAACCAGATCTTCTCCGCGTTGTCCCGCCCGACGCCGGTGACCGGGAGGTTGTCGTACGTCGGGCTGTTGTAGCTCACGCCGTTGATGACCTTGGCGCCGCTGCCCTCGGAGAGCAGGTAGAAGAAGTGGTTGGCGATGCCGGACGAGTAGTGGACGTCCACATTGCCGACACCGGAGTACCAGCTGTCCTTGGAGGTCCCGTCCTTGCTGGGCTTGTCCATGTAACGCAGCGGGGTGCCGTCGCCATTGATGTCGATCTTCTCGCCGACGAGGTAGTCGCCGGGGTCGTCGGCGTTGTTCGCGTAGAACTCGACGGCGGCGGCGAAGATGTCGGAGGTGCCCTCGTTGAGCCCGCCGGACTCACCGCTGTAGGTGAGGTTGGCGGTGGCCGCGGTGACACCGTGGCTCATCTCGTGCGCGGCGACATCGATGGAGGTCAGCGGCTTGGCATTGCCCGAACCGTCGCCGTAGGTCATGCAGAAGCAGGCGTCCTGCCAGAAGGCGTTGACGTAACCGCTGCTGTAGTGGACCCGGGAGTACGCGCCGACACCGTCGCCCCGGATACCGGTGCGGCCGTGCACGTTCTTGTAGTAGTCCCAGGTCTCGGCGGCGCCGTAGTGCGCGTCCACCCCGGCGGTCGCGGCGTCGGAGGTGGTGCCGTTGCCCCAGACGTCGTCGGCGTCGGTGAAGAGCGTGCCGGTGCCCGAGGTGCCGCGGTTGAGGTTGTACGTCTTGTGGTTGCCGCGCCCTGCGTCGGTGAGGTTGTACGAGCCCGAGCTGCCCGAGGTGCCGAGGGCCACCTGGCCGCTGTACTGGCTGTTCCCGGTGCCCGTCTTGACGCCCTGGAACTCGAACAGCTTCTTGCCGGTGGCCGCGTCGCTGATGACGTGCAGCTCGTTCGGGGTGCCGTCCTCCTGGAGGCCGCCGACGACCGTCTCGTACGCGAGGGTTGGGGCGCCCTTCGCGGCCCAGATCACCTTGCGGGGCGCCCGGTCGGCCGCGGTCTTCCGCGAACCCTGCGCGTTCGCCGCCTTCACGGCGGCCTTCTCGGCGGTGGCGGGCGCGACGGCGGCGCTGGTGGTCGGGACGGTCAGCCGGGCCTTGGTGGCCTTGGCGACGGTCAGCGGCGCGCCGCTCTTCGCCCGGTCGACGACCAAGTCGCCGCCGAGGACGGGGAGTCCGGCGTAGGTGCGCTCGTAGCGGGTGTGCGTCGTGCCGTCGGCGTCCTTGATGACGTCCTTGACGACCAGCTTCTCCTTGGCCCCGAGCCTGAGGTCCTGGGCGGCCTCGCCCTTCGCGGCGTCCGCCGAGCGGATCAGCTTGGCGCGCTGGGCGGGGGACAGCTTCACGGGGAGGGCGCCGGGGTCGGGGGCGCCGGAGATGGTGCGGGCGGCGGGGCGGTCGGCGGCGTTCGCGGAGTTCGCGGCGGAGTCGTCCGGGCGGGCGGCGGCGGTGCCGCTCTGGAAGCCGACGCCGATCATCGCCGCCGCGACGACCAGCGCACCGGTCGCGATGGCCCGGTTGCCCGGGGTGCGACCGGATCTGCGGCCACTGGGTCTGAGGTGCCGTTGGGGGAGGGATCTCACGCTGACTCCTTCTGCGCTGGCCGCGCGGTGGCACGGCCGGGACGACCGGGCGGCTGGGTCGCCGTCCGGGCAGGGCAGGGCAGAACGCGTGCTTACCCTGGCGTTACCGGGTGCGCCCGGCCGCAGACGAACGACCGGGCGCGGCCGCGGTGCGACCGGGGGTGTGGGGGGTGGCTGTGGCTGTGGCTTCGGGCGCGGCTAGGGGCTGGGGGAAGCGCCGCGCCTCGGCCGAGGGAAGAGTGCCATCAATGGACTCGACCTGTCAGGATCGCGACAAAAACTTGTCCGGAAAGCGTCCGTTGACAGGTGTGCCGTGTTCATATGGCGGTGATTTACGGTCAATTTCGGTAAGGAGCGATGTCGGTGGCGTTTCCCGGCATCACCCGCCATATCCCGCCCCCCCATGTCCGGCCCCTCGAACCCTGCGAACCCGATCCCCGCTGTCAGCGCGCGGTGGAGTCGAAGTGCGGCTCCTCGCGCAGCAGGGCGCTCAGATCGGCGCCGGGGCGCAGCTCCGCCGGGTCCTCGCCGCGGCGGAAGAGGATCGCCCCGGCGTCGATGCCGCCCAGGGTCAGCCGGTCCGCGTCCCGGCGCAGCCAGGTGCCCTCGCGCAGGCCGACCACGGGGACGTGGTTCTCCTCGAGGAACTGCTCGAGCCGCTGGGCCCGGGTCTCGCCCATGTGGGCGGTGTCCGGCTTGGCGTCGAGGTAGTGCGGGTTGATCTGGAACGGCAGCAGGCCCAGCGCCTCGAAGGTCGGCGGCTGGACGATGGGCATGTCGTTGGTGGTGCGCAGGGTCGGGCAGGCCATGTTGGTGCCCGCGCTGGAGCCCATGTAGACCGCGCCCGCGGCCACCCGCTCCCGTATCGCCCGGACCAGATCGCGCTCGTGCAACGCCTTGAGCAGCCGGAAGCTGTTGCCGCCGCCGACGAACACCGCCCGCGCCCCGCGCACCAGACCGGCCGGGTCGTCGGCGGTGTGCGCACCGGTGACCTCCACGCCCAGCGGCTCCAGGGCCGAGGCCACCTGGGCGGTGTAGCCGTCGTGGTCGGCCAGCGCGTACGGCACGAAGACGAGCCGGCGCGCGCCGTCCAGCACCGAGGCGATCTCCTCCCGCGCGTGTTCCAGATAGCCACGGCCGGGCGCGGCGGAGTTCGACAGCAGCAGCAACTGCATGAGGGGGCCTTTCCGAGACGGGTCACAAGGGAGGCGGCGGGACGCCGGGCGGCTCGGCGCCGACGCCGCGCCGTTCAGCGCCGCTCGCGGTGCGGGGCACGCCGGGGCCGGGCGGGCGTCAGCGCCCGGCCCAGATCGGCGGCGCCCTGCAGCAGCGGTGCCACCAGCTGCTCCCGGCGCGGGCGCAGCACCTCGGGGGTGGCGGCCAGGGTCAGGGTGCCCACCGGACGTCTGCCCACCAGAACCGGCGCCGCGAGCGCGGCGGTGTCCGGATCGTACTCGCCCTCGGAGTACGCGTAGCCCTCGCGCCGCATCTCGGAGAAGCGCTCCTCCAGCCGCACCGGATCGGTCAGGGTGTGCTCGCCGAAGCGCGCCATCGGGCGGCCGTACAGCAGCACGGCCCGGTCACCGGGCGGGAGCATACCGAAGTAGGCGCGGGAGGTGGCCCCGGCGTGTGCCGGGTACAGCTCGCCCGCCAGCACGTAGTAGCGCAGCGGGCCGGTGGCCCCGTCCACCGCCGCGACGCAGCGCATGTGCACCCCGTCCGGGACCGCGAACAGCGCGTTCACCCCGACCGTCCCGGCCAGTGCCTCCAGGGTGGGCCGGGCCAGGCTGGCCATGCCGCCGCCCCGCTCCCACACCCAGGACAGATGCCATACCGCCGGGCCCAGCCGGTAGCGGCGTGAGCGCTTGTCGGAGACCAGGAAGCCCCGGTAGGCGAGCGCGGCCAGCAGCCGCTGGGCCACCGACTTGTCCAGTCCGAACTCCTCGGCGATCTCGGTGACGCCCCATTCCGGGCGCTCCCGGTCGAAGGACAGCAGCACATTCAGCACGCGGTCCGCGGTCTGGAGAGGTGGGGCGCTGGTTACGGGAGTCTGTTCGGCCATGACGAAAGGGTAAACATTCTCGGATATAGAGAAAACATTGCGCACTGCGCCACAGCGGGCGGACCCTGGCGAGGCCGGTGCCGGGAGGATCCCTGGCCAGGCCGGTGCCCGGTGGCAGTGCCCGCCCCGCGCAGCGCTTCCCCTTCCGCACGACCCCTTCCCCTCCCGCTTCCCCGTTTCCCGTTCCCCGGTCGGGCCATGGGCGTCACCGAACGCATCGCCCCGACCGCCCGCATCACTCCGACCGAACGCATCACCCCGCCGTGAGAGGCCAGCTGTGCTCAAACACGTCCTTGACATCATCGAACTCCTCGACCGACCGCAGACCAGCGGCGCACTTCTCGCCGATCATCTGCGCGCGGTCCAGGCCGCGGCCGGAGCCGACCTCCAGACGGCGCCCGCGATCGAGGTACGCACCGTCGAGGGCGACAAGGGCAGCACGGACTTCGTCTCCGTCACCGTTCCCGGCCGCCGCGGCAAGCTCAGCGGCGGCGACGCCCCGACCCTGGGCATCCTCGGCCGGCTCGGCGGAGTCGGCGCCCGCCCGGAGCGGATCGGGCTGGTCTCGGACGCCGACGGGGCGGTCGCGGCGCTGTCCGCCGCGGCCAAGCTGCTGGACATGCACGCCCGGGGCGACGTCCTGGACGGCGATGTCACGCTCTCCACCCACGTCTCCGGCTGGGCCCCCACCCAGCCGCACGACCCGGTGCCCTTCATGGACTCCCCGGTGGACACCCTGGTGTGCAACCGGGAGGAGATCTCGCCCGCGATGGACGCGGTCGTCTCCATCGACACCACCAAGGGCAACCGGCTGCTCAACCACCGCGGCGTCGCCCTGTCGCCCACGGTCTGCCAGGGCTGGATCCTGCGGGTCAGCGAGGATCTGGTGTCCGTCCTGGAGAGCGTGACCGGCGAGCCGGCGCGGATCCTGCCGATCACCACCCAGGACATCACCCCGTACGGCAACGGAGTGCACCACCTCAACTCCATCCTCCAGCCCGCCGTGGCCACCACCGCCCCCGTCGTCGGCCTCGCGATCACGGCGGGCACGGCGGTGGCCGGATGCGCCACCGGCGCCAGCCATGAGCCCGACATCGCCGTCGCGGCCCGGTTCGCCGTCGAGACCGCCAAGGAGTTCGGCCGCGGCGTCGCCCGCTTCCTGGACGCCGAGGAGTTCGCGCGCCTGGTCGAGCTGTACGGACCCATGACCCACCTCCAGGCCCTCACCCCAGCGGGGTGACCGACCCGTCCGGGGCGACCCACCCGTCCCCACCCCGGACCCCGCAGGAGTCCCCATGAACCCGAACCCCCAGGCCACCGCCGAGGCCGCGGACGCCCCGCCGCGGCCGCACCCCAGAGCCTTCGAACCGGTCACCCTCGTCCTGACCATCGTGCTGTCGGTCCTCGGCGCCCTGATCGGCATCGTGCTGATCACCACGCTCGGGGTGTCGCCCAATACGGCGGTGATCGGCGCCCTGGTGGCGATGCTCATCGGCCGTATCCCGGTGGGCGTGCTGACCCGGATGCGCTCGAAGCACCGGCAGAACCTGGTGCAGTCGGCGATCTCCGGCTCCACCTTCGCCGCGGCCAACTCCCTGCTCACCCCGATCGCGGTGCCGTTCGCCCTCGGGCGTAACGACCTGGTGTGGCCCATGCTCGGCGGGGCCGTCATCGGCCTGGCGGTCGACAGCTGGGTGCTGTACCGGGTGTTCGACTCCAAGCTGCTGCCCGCCACCGGCTCCTGGCCGGCCGGTATCGCGGCGGCCGAGACGATCAAGGCCGGGGACACCGGCGGGCGCAAGGCCGCGATCCTGGGCGTGGGCGCCGTGGTCGGCTTCGTCGGCGCGCTGTTGAAGCTGCCGACCAGCGCCGCGGGCGTGGGCTTCCTGGGCAACATCTGGGCGCTCGCCATGTTCGGCATCGGGCTGACCGTGGGGCAGTACGCCCCCGACTTCGGCTTCGACCTGGGCGCGCACCATGTGCCGCACGGACTGATGATCGGCGCCGGGCTGGTCGCCCTGACCCAGGCGCTGCTGCTGATGCGGACGCGGAAGGGCGGGGGCGACGGGGCCGATCAGGCGGAGAGCGCCGACGGCGCCGACGGCGGCCGTACGGTCCAGGCCCCCCAGCTGCGGCGGGGACTGCTGGAGGGCATGGGCCTCTTCGTCTGCGGCGCGGTCGTGGTCGCGATCGCGGGCGGCGTGGCCGGCGGGCTCTCGCTGCCCGCCGTGGTCGGCTGGGTGCTGCTGGCCGGTGTCGCCGCCATCGTCCACCAGCTGATCGTGGGGCTGGCGGCGATGCACTCCGGCTGGTTCCCGGCCTTCGCCGTCACCCTGATCTTCCTGATCATCGGTCTGGTGCTGCACATCCCGACCGTCCCGCTCGCCCTGCTGGTCGGCTACACGGCCTCCACCGGCCCCGCCTTCGCCGACCTCGGCTACGACTTCAAGGCGGGCTGGCTGCTGCGCCGGGACGCCGCGCCCTGGCGGCCCTTCGAGATCGAGGGGCGGCGTCAGCAGTACCTCGCCCAGCTCGTCGGCTTCGGTGTGGCGCTGGTCGTCGTCGCCGTCGCCTGGAAGGCCTTCTTCTCCGAGGGCAAGGTGCCGCCGGTCGCCGAGGTCTACGTCACCACCATCAAGACCGGCCTCGAGCCCGGCACCATGACCACCATGCTGCTGTGGGCGATCCCCGGCGCGCTGGTCCAGCTGATCGGCGGGCCCTCCCGGCAGATGGGCGTCCTGCTGGCCACCGGCCTTCTGGTGGCCACGCCCCAGGCCGGATGGATGGTCCTCGGCGCCCTGGTGGTCCGTCAGCTCTACACCATGTGGCGGCGGCGCGGGATCGCCGACGCGAGGGCGCGCAAGGAGTCCGACGAGCAGGCCGAGAACGATCTGTCGCTGGTCGGCGCGGGACTCGTCGCCGGAAGCTCCCTCAACGACGTCGGCCAGCTCACCAAGGCGCTGTGAACGAGCCGGTGGCAGGCCCCGAGCCCTTGAACAGTTCTGTGAACGGCCCCGTGGACGGCCCCGTGAGCGGCCCTGTGGACGGCCCTGTGAACGGCCCTGAGAGGAAGGACATCCGCGCTGTGGACACCACGGAGACCGTGGACCGCGACAACCCGGCGGGCGGCCCGGCCCTCGGCCTCGTCACCATCGGCCAGGCCCCGCGCGCCGACCTCCGCCCGGACGCCGAACCGCTGCTGCCAGGGGTGCGCCTGGTCGAACACGGTGCGCTCGACACCGACCGGTTCGACGGCGACGCCGAGGCCGCGACCCGCCAACTGCTGGCCCCCGAACACGGCGAGGCACCGCTGGTCTCCCGGCTGCGCGACGGCCGTTCGGTGCTGCTCGGGCACGGGGCCATCGTCCCGCGCATCGCGGACGCGGTCGCCCGCGCGGAGCGGGACGGCGCCGCCGCGACGCTGCTGCTGTGCACCGGCCGCTTCCCGGCGGTACGGGCCCGGCGGCCGCTGCTGTTCGCCGAACCGTTGGTGCAGCAGGCCGTGGCGGCGGCCGTGGGCACCGACCCCGTGGGCATCGTCTGCCCGCACCCGGACCAGGCGGAGGACGTCTCCCGGCGCTGGGCTGAGCTGCTGCCCGGCCGGGTGGAGGCCGCGGTCGCCGATCCGTACGGCCCCGCCGAACGCGTCCTGGACGACGTGGCCGCGGCCGCGCGCAGCCTGACCGAGCGCGGCAGCTCCTGGCTCGTCCTGGACTGCATCGGCTACACCGAGCGGATGCGCACCGCCGCCCTCCGGGCCGCCGACCGCCCCGTACTGCTGGCCCGCGCCATCGCCGTCCGGATGGCGGCGGAGGTGGTGGCGGCCTCGGCGTAACGGGCACACGGAGCCTGTCGCGTTACCCCTCGCACTGTCGGCGTGACCGGTGCGCGGCGCCTGCCGCGTCCCCCCCCCTCGCACCCTCGGCGTGACCGGTGCGCGGCGCCTCCGCGCACCCTCCGCCCTGACCTTCTGCGCACCCTCCGCCCCGACCCTCCGCCCGGTCCCTGCGTCCGACCCGATGTGCCTCATCCACCGGAGGTCCACCTTGTCCGTGCTCCCGTCCGAAGCCCTGGTCCGGCCCATCGGGGTGATCCGGGTCCTCACCAGCGAGGACCCCGCCGCCGTCGCCACCCATGGCATGGCCATCGAGGAGCGCTACGGTCTGCCGACCGTCTCGCGGTGCATCCCCGACCAGCCCCACGGCATCCATGACGACGAGTCCGAGGCCCGCGCCGAACCCAAGATCGTCGCCCTCGCCCGGGAGTTGGCCGACGCCGGGGCGCGGGCGCTGATCATCAGCTGCGCCGCCGATCCGGCGCTCCAGGAGACCCGTCGGGCCGTCGGCGTCCCCGTCATCGGCGCGGGGTCGGCGGCCGCCGCCGTGGCCCTTGGCCTCGGCCACCGGGTCGGGGTGCTGGGCATCCGGGACGAGGCACCGCCCGCCGTACGCGCCCTGCTCGGCGACCGCTTCACCGCCGCCGCCCGCCCCCACGGCGTCCACCGCACCACCGACCTGCTCGCCCCGGAGGGGCCCGCGGCGGTGCTGGAGGCCGCGGCCGGGCTCGTCGCCTCGGGTGCGGACACGCTGCTCCTGTACGGGCCTGAACACCATCGGCATCCGGCCCCTGCTGGAGCGGGGGCTGGGCGTCCCGGTCGTGGACCCGGTGCTCGCCGCCGGGCTGCTCGCCTCGTACGCGCACGGGGCCTGAGCGGCCGGCGACGGATCGCCGGGCCGCACCCGGCGCCCGTGCCACACCGAATCCGGCGCCCGCCTCACACCAGACCCGGCGCCCGCCTCACACCAAGCTGTCCCGCCACGCCTGGTGCAGTGCCGCGAACCGGCCCTCGCCCGCGATCAGCCGGTCCGGCGGGCCGTCCTCCACGATCCGGCCGTCGGCCATGACCAGCACCCGGTCGGCCGTCTCGACCGTCGACAGCCGGTGGGCGATGACGACCGCCGTACGGCCGCGCAGCACCGTTTCCATGGCGCGCTGCACCGCCCGCTCGCCCGGGATGTCGAGGGAGGAGGTGGCCTCGTCGAGGATGAGGACCGACGGATCGGCGAGCAATGCGCGGGCGAACGCCACCAGTTGGCGCTGACCGGCGGAGATCCGGCCGCCGCGCTTGCGCACATCCGTGTCGTAGCCGTCGGGCAGCGCGGCGATGAAGTCATGCGCGCCGATCGCCTTGGCCGCCTGCTCGATCTCGGCGCGGGTGGCGTCGGGGCGGCCGATGGTGATGTTGTCGGCGACCGTGCCGGAGAACAGGAACGCCTCCTGCGTCACCATGACCACACCGCGCCGCAGTTCGGGCATGGCCAGATCGCGCAGATCCACCCCGTCGAGCAGCACCCGGCCGTCGCTGGGGTCGTAGAAGCGGGCCAGCAGCTTGGCCAGGGTGGACTTGCCCGCGCCGGTGGCCCCGACCACCGCGACCGTCTGCCCGGCGGGCAGCGTGAGGTCGAAGCGGGGCAGCACCTCGCCGCCGGTGCGATAGGCGAAGCGCACCCCGTCGAAGACCACCTCCCGGCCGGGGGCCTTCGCCGGGCGCGGCGGCAGCGGCTTGGGCTCCGCGGGCTCGGGCACGGAGGGGCGCTGGGCCAGCAGGCCCGCGATCTTCTCCAGCGAGGCGGCCGCCGACTGGTAGGAGTTGAGGAACATCCCCAGCCGGTCGATCGGGTCGTAGAGCCTGCGCAGATACAGCGCGGCCGCGGCGAGCACCCCGAGCGCGAGCGAACCGGAGGCCACCCGGTAGGCGCCCCAGAGCACGATGGCGGCCACCACCGCGTTGGCCACCAGCCGGGAGCTGACCACATAGCGGGCCATCTCCAGGATCGCGTCCCCGTTGGCGCGCTCATGGCGGTGGTTCTGCTCGCCGAAGCGCGCGTCGTTGGCGCGCTCGCGGCGGAACGCCTGCACGGGTCGGATGCCGTTCATGGTCTCGGTGAACGTCACGATGACCGCCGCGATGGCCGTCGACCGCTTGCGGTACACCCGCATGGAGCGGCGCTGGAAGGAGCGGATCAGCAGATACAGCGGCCAGAAGGAGAGCACGGCCGCCCCGCCCAGACCCCAGTCCAGATACAGCAGCGTGATGGAGATGTAGACCACCGACAGGGCGACCCCGAGCAGCTCCTCCAGGCCCTCGATGAGCAACTCGCGCAGCGACTCGACGTCCGTCGTGGCGCGGGAGATCAGCCGGCCGGAGGTGTACCGCTCATGGAAGTCCACGCTCAGCGCCTGGGCATGACGGAAGATCCGGCCGCGCAGATCCAGCAGCACGTCCTGGCTGATCCGGGCCGAGGCGCGGATGAACGCGTACTGCAGCGCCCCGGAGGCGAGCGCACAGCCCAGATAGCCCGCGCCGACGGCGATCAGCGGGCCGTGGCCGCCGTCGCGGAGGGCGGGCACGGCACGGTCGATGGCGTACGCCACGAGCAGCGGACCCGCCTGGACGGCGGCCTGCTGGAGCAGCAGCAGAACGGTCGCCAGCCACACCCGCCGCCGACGCGGGGAGAGCAGCGAACGCAGCAGGGCCAGCGACGCGCCCTTGGGCACGGGCAGGACATCGCGGTCGAACGGGTCGTCGGACGACGCCGCCCGGCCCCCGTCCTTGTCGTCCCAGTCGTCCGTGCTCTCCCGCTCCTCCTCGACCGTGGTCATGGACTTCTCTCCCCCTCCTCGGCTTCCTGCCCGGACATCAGCGAGCGGTACTCCGCGCTCTCCCGCAGCAGCCGCTGATGGGTGCCGACGGCGGCGATCCGGCCCTCCGACAGCAGCGCGACCCGGTCGGCGAGCAGCACGGTGGACGGCCGGTGGGCGACGACCAGCGCGGTCGTGGACGCCAGCACCCGCCGCAGCGCCGCCTCCACCAGCGCTTCGGTGTGTACGTCGAGGGCGGACAGCGGATCGTCGAGCACCAGGAACCGGGGGCCGCCCACGACGGCCCGCGCCAGCGCGAGCCGCTGCCGCTGACCGCCGGACAGACTCAGCCCCTGCTCGCCGACCTCGGTGTCGGTGCCCTCGGGCAGGGCGTGCACGAAGTCGGCCTGCGCCACCTTCAGGGCCCGCAGCAGCTCCTCCGTCCCCGCGTCGGCGGCGCCCATGAGGACGTTCTCCCCGGCGGTGGCGGAGAACAGCGTGGGCTCCTCGAACGCGATGGCCACCAGGGCGCGCAGCTCCTCCCGGGTGAGGGCGGTGATGTCCCGGCCGTCGAGGGTGATCCGGCCGCGCGTGACCTCATGGAGCCGGGGGACGAGCGCGGTGAGGGTGGTCTTCCCGGAACCGGTCGCCCCGACCAGCGCCATGGTCTCGCCGGGCCGGATGTGGAGATCGACCCCGTGCAGCACGGGCGGCTCCTCCGGCGGCGCGTCCGCGTAGGCGAACTCCACCCCCTCGAACCGCAGCCCGCCCTCGCCCTCCCGCTCTTGGCCGCCCTCCTGTTCTTGGCCGCGCTCCTGTTCTTGGCCGCGCTCCTGTTCTTGGCCGCGCTCCCGCGAAGGCGCGGCCCGAAGCCGGTCGGCGGCCGTGGCCGGTTCCGCGTCCATGACGTCGAAATAGCGGTCGGTGGCCGTGGCCGCGTCCTGGCTCATGGCGAGGAGGAAGCCCAGGGACTCCACCGGCCAGCGCAGCGTCAGGGCGGTGGAGAGGAAGGCGACCAGCGTGCCCGCCGACAGATCCCCGTCGGCCACCCGCACCGTGCCGAGCACCAGCGCCGCGCCGATCGCCAGCTCCGGCAAGGTCATGATCAGCGCCCAGAGCGTGGCCAGCAGCCGCGCCTTGTGCAGCTCGGTGGAGCGGACCTGCTCGGACAGGGCGCGGAAGGCGCGGGCCTGGCTGCGGTGGCGGCCGAAGCCCTTGACGATCCGGACGCCCAGCACCCCCTCCTCCACGACCGTCGTCAGATCGCCGGTCTGGTCCTGCACGGTGCGGGCCACCGTCGCGTACCGCGTCTCGAACAGCGAGCACAGGATCACCAGCGGCACCGCCGGGATCACCAGGACCAGGCCCAGCGTCCACTCCTGGGACAGCAGAATGGCGAACCCGGCCAGGATGGTGACCCCGTTGACCACCAGGAAGGTGAGCGGGAAGGCCAGGAACATCCGCAGCAGCATCAGATCGGTCGTGGCCCGCGACAGCAGCTGGCCGGAGGCCCAGCGGTCGTGGAAGGAGACCGGCAGCCGCTGCAGATGGCGGTAGAGATCGGCGCGCATCGCGGCCTCGACGGACGCCAGCGGTCGCCCCACCAGCCAGCGCCGCAGCCCGAAGAGCGCCGCCTCGGCCGTGCCGAGGGCGAGCAGCAGCGCACCGCCCAGCCAGACCCCGCCCGGGTTCCGGTGGGCCACCGGGCCGTCCACCATCCACTTGAGGACCAGCGGGATGACCAGCCCCAGACAGGAGGCGACGACCGCCACCCCGGCCGCGCCGAACAGCCGCGCCCGCACCGGGCGTACATATGGCCACAGCCGCAGGAGCGAACGCGTGGCGGAGCGGTGCCGCGGGGCGGCACCGCCTTCCTGGGCGCGGGGTTCACTCGTCACAGCCATCAGTGGGGAGACTACGGTCCGCCACTGACAGTGCTCACTCGGTTTTTTGGCGTAGGTCCACGGAGGTGAGGGCGCGCAGCAGCAGGACCGAGCGTTCCGGAAGCTCGATGGGCGCGCCCGCCGCGAGGAGTGTGCCCGGGGGCGCGTCCTGCTCCTCGCGGGCGGTGTCCAGCAGAAGCTCGTACCCCCGGGCCCAGGGCGGCCCGGGGAGGGTGAAGGTGACCGGTCGCGAGCCCGCGTGCAGCAGCGCCAGGAAGCTGTCGTCGGTGACCGGGGCGCCGTGCGGATCGCGCTGGGGCAGTTCGCGGCCCGACAGATAGGCCCCGAGGGCGGTCGTCGGCGCGTACCAGTCGGATTCGGTCATCTCGGTGCCGTGCGGGGTGAACCACGCCAGGTCGCGCAGGCCCTCCGGGGGCCGGGCCAGACCGGAGAAGAAGGCCGGGCGGCGCAGCACCGGATGGGCCCGGCGCAGCCGTATCAGCCGGGCGGTGAGCTCGGTAAGGGCGCGCCAGCCCGGGTCCTCCAGCAGCGACCAGTCCAGCCAGCCGGTCTCGTTGTCCTGGCAGTACGCGTTGTTGTTGCCGCCCTGGGTGCGGCCCAGCTCATCGCCCGCGACCAGCATCGGCACCCCGGTGGACAGCAGCAGGGTGGCCAGCAGATTGCGCAGCTGGCGGCGGCGCAGCGCGCGTATGCCCAGGTCGTCGGTCTCGCCCTCGGTGCCGCAGTTCCAGGCACGGTTGTCGGGGGAGCCGTCGCGATTGCCCTCCCCGTTGGCCTCGTTGTGCTTGCGCTCGTACGAGACCAGGTCGCGCAGGGTGAAACCGTCGTGCGCGGTGATGAAGTTGACCGAGGCGTACGGGCGGCGGCCACCGCGCTCGTACAGATCGCTGGAGCCGGAGAGCCGGTAGCCCAGATCGCGGGCATCGGGCAGCGCCCCGCGCCAGAAGTCCCGCACCGCGTCGCGGTACCGGTCGTTCCACTCCGCCCACAGCGGCGGGAAGGCGCCCACCTGATAGCCGCCGGAGCCCACGTCCCACGGCTCCGCGATCAGCTTGACCCGGCGCAGCACGGGATCCTGCGCGATCACGGCCAGGAAGGGGGAGAGCATGTCCACGCCGTGCGCGGCGCGGGCGAGCGCGCTGGCCAGGTCGAAGCGGAAGCCGTCCACACCCATCTCGGTGACCCAGTAGCGCAGCGAGTCGGTGATCAGGCGCAGCACCTGGGGCTGGAGGACGTTGAGGGTGTTGCCGCAGCCGGTGAAGTCGGCGTAGCGGCGGGGGTCCTGCTGCAGCCGGTAGTAGCCGCGGTTGTCCACACCGCGCAGCGAGAGGGTGGGACCCAGCTCACTGGCCTCGGCGGTGTGGTTGTAGACCACGTCGAGGATCACCTCGATCCCGGCGGCGTGCAGGGCCCGCACCATCCGCCGGAACTCCCCGACCTGCTGGCCCCGGGTGCCGCCGGACGCGTATCCGGCGTGCGGCGCGAAGTAGCCGATGGAGTTGTAGCCCCAGTAGTTGCGCAAGCCCCGCCGCAGCAGATGGTCCTCATGGGCGAACTGATGCACCGGCAGCAGCTCCACCGCCGTGACCCCGAGCCGGGTCAGATGCTCGATCGCCGCCGGATGCGCCAGCCCCGCGTAGGTGCCGCGCAACTCGGGCGTCACCCCGGGGTGGCGCATGGTGAAGCCGCGCACATGGAGTTCGTAGATCACCGACTCGGCCCAGGGCGTCTTGGGCCGCCGGTCCTCGATCCACTCGTCGGGCGCGCCGTCCGCCGCGTCGTCGCCGACGACCACGCCCTTGGGGACGTACGGGGCGGAGTCGCGATCGTCCCGTACGGTGTCCGCCACATGCTGCTGCGGCCAGTCCCGCACATGTCCGTAGACCTCCGCCGGCAGCGCGAAGTCCCCGTCCACGGCGCGGGCGTACGGATCCAGCAGCAGCTTCGCCGGATTCCAGCGGGCGCCCATCCAGGGGTCCCAGCGGCCGTGCACGCGGTAGCCGTAGCGGCGGCCGGGCAGCACACCGGGGACGAAGCCGTGCCAGACCTCATGGGTGAGCTCGGGGAGCGGGCAGCGGAGCTCGTGGCCGTCGTCGTCGAACAGGCAGAGGTCGACGGCCTCGGCACCGCCCGCCCACAGCGCGAAGTTGGTCCCCCACGCCCCGTCCGGCCCCTGGCGGGGGCGGGCGCCGAGCGGCTCCGGGCTGCCCGGCAGGACGGCGGGGCCCGCCACGGGAGCGGTGGTCCGGCCGCGGCGCGGCGCGACGGCCGTGGGGCGGTGGCCGACGGGGTGCCCCACCGCCGTCGCCGAGGGGCGTGCGGGGGTGCCGTCGCGCGCCGCCTGCTGGGCTGCGCGCGTCTCCCGCTGGGCTGCGTGCGTCTCCTGCTCGGCTGCGCTGGACACATCGGCCTCCGCGGCTCGCGGCCAACCGCCTCCGCTCTGCGGGAGGGAGGCGGGCAGCACCTCATGGCGGGCCGGTGGGCCCGCGGTGTCCCGTCCCGCACGGCCCGGCCCGCCCCCTCCCACCTGTTGTGCCCGTAATCCCCTTTCTATAAGGCTCGGTTCGCCTCCGGGGCGCGTCAGTCTCCCCCCCCGAACCCGGGGCTGTGGCCCCCCTAGAATGTGGGGGCGGCGCGGGGGCGGGGCGCGCGCCGCGCCCGCCCCGCCCGCGCGCGCTG
>NZ_JBHYVB010000011.1:0-72361 GCF_042750115.1 Streptomyces sp. NPDC059455 | reverse complement strand
AGGCTCGGTTCGCCTCCGGGGCGCTTCAGTCTCCCCCAGCTACCGCTGGGAGGTGCCCCCTGTCGACGGTCGACCGTGCTCGGTCGCTCGCACCTCGCTCCCTGCGCGCGCTCTCCCTTTCGACAGCGACGCGCCCCTTCGGCTCGCCCCCTGCTACCGCTGGGAGGTACCCCCTGCCGGAAGACCTCAGAACCCGGGGCTCTATGGCGCCCGGCCGCAACCGCCACCAGCCGATCATCCTGGGACCTCTCCGGCCTGGGACTGAAACGTGACCATCGGGGGGATTCCCCTGTCGGTGGCGTGTGATTACCTATCGCCAGGCGCGGCTGCGCGTTATCGGGTTTGCCGCGGGGGCGCGGCCCGGGGGAGGGGAGACCTGTTGTGAGGATGCGGCGGATACCGGGGGCGGCGCGGGGCGGCCGCAAGGGGCTTCTCGCGCCGCTGCTCGGGGCGTTGCTGATGGCGGTGGCCGCGTGCGGAGGCGGCTCCGACGACGGTAAGAAGGGCGAGGACGGCAAGGGCGACCGGCCCAAGACCTCGCGGGCCGTGGTGACCATCGCGCCCAAGGACGGCGCCAAGGGCGTGGACACCAACGGTGCGCTGAAGGTCACCTCGGCGAAGGGCACCCTGTCCTCGGTCAAGGTCAAGGACGCGAAGGGCACCGCGGTCGAGGGGAAGATCGCCCAGGGCGGGAAGAGCTGGCGGCCCGACGCCCATCTCCGCTCGGACACCACCTACACCGTGGACGCGGTCGCCAAGGACGCCCACGGTCTGACCACGGCCGAGCACGCCACCTTCACCACCCTCCGTCCCAAGAACACCTTCGTGGGCATCTACACCCCGGAGGACGGCACGACGGTCGGCGTCGGCATGCCGGTCTCGCTCCACTTCAACCGCGGCATCACCCACCCGGCGGACGTGGAGAAGGGGATAAAGGTCAGCGCCTCACCGTCGGTGCCGATCGAGGGCCACTGGTTCGGCAACGACCGGCTGGACTTCCGGCCGGAGGAGTACTGGAAGCCCGGCACCAAGGTGACGCTCCGCATGGACCTCGACGGGATCGAGGGCAGGCCGGGGGTGTACGGCGAGCAGCGGAAGTCCGTGACGTTCACCATCGGCCGCAGCCAGATCTCCGTCGTCGACGCCAAGTCCAAGAAGATGACGGTCAAGCGGGACGGCAAGACCATCAAGACCATCCCCATCACCTCCGGCGCACCCGGTCACGAGACCTACAACGGCAAGATGGTGATCAGCGAGAAGCATCCGGTGATCCGGATGGACGGCGCCACGGTCGGCTTCGACGGGGAGTACGACATCAAGGACGTGCCGCACGCCATGCGGCTGTCGACCTCCGGCACCTTCATCCACGGCAACTACTGGGCGGGGCGGCCCACGTTCGGTTCGTCCAATGTCAGCCACGGCTGTGTGGGCCTGTTCGACCAGCGCGGCGGAGGGGACTCCTCCACCCCGGCGTCCTGGTTCTTCCGCAAGTCGATCCTCGGCGATGTGGTCATCGTGAAGAACTCCCATGACGAGACCGTCCAGCCGGACAACGGGCTCAACGGCTGGAACATGTCCTGGGAGAAGTGGAAGGCGTGACCTCGGCCGGTGTCCGGGCGCCCCGTCGGGGGCGTCCCGGCGCCGCTCCCGGCATCCGACCGGCATCCGACCGGCATCCGACCGGCACCCGTCCCGGCATTCCTCCCGGCACCCGTCCCGGCACCACCGGCACGGCATCCCGCCCGGCACCCGCCCCGGCCCTCCGCTCGCGTGTTAGCGGGCGCTAACCTGCGCTCATGACTGTGAACCTCGAGGTTGCCGACGGCGTTGCCACCTTCCGCCTTGACCGCCCCCCGATGAACGCGCTCGATATCGCCACCCAGGACCGGCTGCGGGAGCTCGCGGCCGAGGTGACCCGCCGCGACGATGTGCGCGCGGTGGTCATCTGGGGCGGTGAGAAGGTGTTCGCGGCCGGCGCGGACATCAAGGAGATGCGGGAGATGGACCACGCCGCGATGGTGGTCCGCTCCGGTGAGTTGCAGGAGTCCTTCACCGCCGTGGCCCGGATCCCCAAGCCCGTGGTCGCCGCCGTCACCGGCTACGCCCTCGGTGGCGGCTGCGAGCTGGCGCTGTGCGCCGACTTCCGGATCGCCGCGGAGAACGCCAAGCTCGGCCAGCCCGAGATTCTGCTCGGCCTGATCCCGGGCGCGGGCGGCACCCAGCGGCTGGCCCGGCTGGTCGGCCCGGCCAAGGCCAAGGACCTCATCTTCACGGGCCGTCAGGTCAAGGCCGACGAGGCGCTCGCCATCGGTCTGGTGGACCGGGTCGTACCGGCCGAGGAGGTCTATGAGCAGGCCCATGCCTGGGCGGCGAAGCTGGCCAAGGGCCCGGCGATCGCGCTGCGCGCGGCCAAGGAGTCGGTGGACCGGGGGCTGGAGACGGACCTCGACAGCGGTCTGGCCATCGAACGGAACTGGTTCGCCGGGCTGTTCGCCACCGAGGACCGGGAGACCGGGATGCGCAGCTTTGTCGAGGACGGGCCGGGCAAGGCCACGTTCCGCTGACACCCGACCGGTTCCGATCGCCTCGGCCGGGGTTCGCGACGTCACCCCGGCCGAGGTCGTGGAGCCGGGTATGCCCCGTGCGAGCGAATTTTCTTCGCCAACGGTCGGCCCTCGACTGACCCGGTCCGGTACGCTGGGTGATCACGCGTACGCGCGGTGACATCGCTGGTCAGATGGGGCGTTGCGGTTCCCCAACTGCCTTTGGCATATGTCGGATCGGATTTATGGAGCCTGGGGCTCCGGTGTTCGGAATCCCACGGTTCCGCTCCGGATGGCCTTTTGGGCGGCCATGATGGGGGGCATGGCGGGCTTGGAGGGAATGGAGCAGCCGCAGCAGCGCACTGGTACGGCTGCGGTGCGGGGGGCGCCGTCCGTCGAGGACGACCTGGCCCTCAGGGCGCTTGACCTCTTCGGGAACCCCGCGTGCGAGGAGGTGCGGCTGCCCTCCCGCCCCGAGTCCGCGGGGACCGCCCGCCGGATGGCCGAATTCGTGGTGGCGCGGGACTGGGGGCTGGGCCTTCAGCTCGCCGAGCACACGGTGCTGCTGGTCTCCGAGCTCGTCGGCAACGCCGTACGGCATACCGGCGCCCGCACCTTCGGGCTGCGGATGCTGCGGCGGCGCGGCTGGATCCGGGTCGAGGTCCGCGACCCGTCCCGGGGGCTGCCGTGTCTGATGCCGGTGGGGGAGCTCGACACCAGCGGGCGCGGGCTGATGCTGGTCGATCAGCTCTCCCAGCGGTGGGGGGTCGATCTGCTGCCGTGCGGCAAGACGACCTGGTTCGAGATGCGAGTGGCCGAAAACTGATCGCACGTACGCCGCTGCGGATCTCCCGCGGAGGGTGAAAGAGGCTGAAAGGGGCCCCCGTGTTGTCGCGCGGCGACGGCACGGGGGCCTCTTCCGTCCCCGGCCATGGCGCGAAAGGGGTGTTCGCCGTGGCATTCGGGGGAAGCGACCTCGCTCGGGTCAATGGGGGTCGCGGGCCCGACTATCGCAGAGACGGTAGACCAGTTCCAAGCCAATCCCAGGTGAGCTGTAACACTTGCCTTGTTAATGGCGGGTAGAGTGGCAAATTTCCTTTGTTGTCGACCTGATTCTTTCGAAATTTCAGTGGTCCAGACCGTGACACGAAATCTTTCTTTGTGTGGCGGTTCTTGGCATGGCCCTGCCGAGGACTCACCATGGAACCGCGCTACGCGCGTCACACCCCCACGCGTCACCCCCTTTGTCCCCGCTACGACATTGCCACGACATTCGGGAGACCCCCCATGGAAGCGCACGGCCGCACCCCCACCCGGCGCGCCCTGCTCCGCTCGGGCGCCTACCTCGCCACCGCCGCCACCGGATTCGCCGCCACGGCCGCAACGACCACCACCGCCCACGCCGACGGCAGACACCGCCGCCGCGTGGCCGCCTATCCCCCCACCCACTGGATCCCGGCCTCCACCTCCAACTACCGCGTCTCCAGCCGCCCGACCTCGTATCCGATCGACTTCATCGTCATCCATGTGACGCAGGAGACCTTCCCGGACGCGATGAAGATCTTCCAGGACCCGGCCAAGCAGGTCTCCACCCACTACATGGTCGCCTCGGCCGACGGCTACATCGGGCAGTTCGTCCGGGAGAAGGACGTCGCCTGGCACGCGGGCAACAAGGACTACAACAACCGCAGCATCGGCATCGAGCACGAGGGCTGGGTGGACGACCCCAAGTGGTTCACGGACGAGATGTACGCCTCGTCCGCCGCCCTGACCGCGGCCGTCTGCGACCGCTACGGCATCCCCAAGAACCGCGACCACATCATCGGCCATGTGGAGGTCCCCGGCACCGACCACACCGACCCCGGCCCGCTGTGGGACTGGGACCGCTATATGAGGCTGGTCAACGGAGGGAGCCGGGTACGCCGCGGAGTCTGAGGCCGCGCACCGCGGCGTATGCCTCCGCCTCGTAGGCCGCGTACGCCGCGAACCGAATGCCGAGCGCGCCGTGACACGGCCGAGACGAACCGGCCACCCCCGACCGCTAATCTGTGCGGGTCAGGAAACGTATGGAAGGGGCGGAACAGGTGGCGGACATCGAGGCGGCGCGCAAGGCGTTCGAGCGGTATGACCTCAACGGTGACGGTCAGATCACCGCGGCCGAGTACAAGAGCGTGATGGCGCAGCTGGGGGACCCGTATGTCACGGAGCCCGTCGCCCAGGCCGTCATCAACGCCCACGACTCCAACGGTGACGGGCTGCTCACCTTCGACGAGTTCTGGGCGGCCCAGAACAAGGACGGCGAGAAGACCGGCTGAACGGGCCGTACGGACGACGGCGCGGCCGGCGCGCTCAGCGCCAGCCGCGCCGCTGTGCGCCGGCCCGTCGTCTGCGGTCGTTGCACAGCAGACAGCGGCCGTAGCCGGGCGGCAGCGGGTCGTCCGGATCCCCGTACAGCGGATCGACGGCCCCGCGCGGATGCTCCGGGCAGCCCGTGGAACCGTGCTCGGCGGTCAGCGATCCCGCCGCGGCGAGCGCCCGCCGCAGGGCGTCGGTGAGCAGCTCGGTCTCCGGCCCGGAGGGTGCGGCGTCCAGCGAGAAGGCGATGTCCGACGCGGTGGTGAGCGCGCTGCGGAGTTCGCGCAGGTCTGCGTAACTCATACCGGGCAGCGTAGGCGCCCCCACCGACAACGCCCCGAGGGGCCCGGGGCCTCCGGGACCCGGCCTCCGGGACCCGGTCAGGCCCTGTCCTCGACGTTACGCGTCCTCCGCGTCCTCCGCCGTGTGGACGTCCGCCACGTCCGCCACGTCCTCCGCCTCCTCATCGGCGGTGAGCGCCGCCCGGCTGGGGTCGGCCCAGGCCTGCAGCGCGGACTTGCTGGAGAAGTTCGCGACGTCCTTGTCCAGCGGGCGGTCGGTGTACTGATGGATCCGCCACTTCGCCTTGATGCGCGGCTTGCCCGCCGTCACGTAGTCCGCTATCCACAGGCCGTCGCCGGCGTACGACGTGGTGTCGTAGTTGAGCCAGAAGTTCCGGTTGCAGTAGAGCATGACCCGGTGCGTGGGCCGCAGCTTCTTGACCTCGCGGATGAACCGGTCCTTCTCGGCGTTGCTGGCGCGGGTGCCGGAACCGGTGGTCTCCCAGTCCACGGCGAGCAGATCGTGCTTCTGGGACGCGCACTTCTCGACGAAGTAGCGCGCCTGCGCCGAGATGTTGCCCGGCCACAGGAAGTGGTAGAAGCCGACGACGCATCCCGCCTTGCGCGCCCGGGACGCCTGCGAGGTCTGCTTCGGGTTGATGTACGACCGGCCTTCGGTGGCCTTGATGAAGACGAAGGCCAGTCCGTCCGCGTCGAACGTGGACTGGTGCGAACTCACGTCGATGCCGTGCAGCATGGCGCCTACCTCGGGTCAAGAACGGGTGAATACACGGGTGTTATTCCCCCTCTCGTACGCAGGACCCTACTGGGACGGGATCTCGATCCGCAGCCGTTCGGCGCCACACAAAGGGTGACGGGAGCGACGGGCGGGAGGAGAACGGGAGGAGAAGCGGACCCGAGGGTTTGGCCATCCCCCGGGCCCTGTTTCGAGGCGGCGTTCAGGGGCGTCCAGGGGGACGTTCCCGTCCCCGCGGCGGGCGGATGGTCCGCGCGTACCAGGCCGACGAGGCCACCGCCGGCCCGGCCGCGAGACCGGCCACGGCGATGAGAAAGACGACGATCAGCCAGGTCAGAAGGGTGAAAACGGGGCCGAGCGGGCCGAAGTCGCCGAGGCTGCGGGCCATGGCCACGGGCATGATCAGCCGGGAGAGGTAACCCAGCAGTACGGTTCCCACACCGGCGAACACGGCGCCCGGCAGCAGGTGGGTCCAGGTGACGCGGCCGCTCAGCAGGAGATGCTGGGTCCACCACCACAGCAGAACGGCCGACAGCAGGGACAGCGCCAGCCCGGAGACGATGCCCGTACCGAACCCCCTGCGCACCGGCGCCTGGACGAGGAGCACCGCGAGCCAGACGAGCAGCCACAGCAGCCAGCGCCACGCCGTCACACGCACCGCCGCCCTCGGCAGCCCCCAGCACCGTTCGCAGATCGCCTGGAGCGCCCTGCTGAACGCCGTCGCGGACACCAGGGCGACCAGCAGTCCGACGACCCCCGAGGTGTTCTTGGCCGTTCCCGGGGTGGTGAACGTACGGCGTACCTCGTCGAGGACGTCACCGCGCACGCCCACCACCGAGCGCAGGGAGTCGGCCAGGAGATGCTGCAACGCATCGGGGACGAAGGCCGCCACCGCCATCAGCAGGGGGAGGGCGGTGAGGAACGCCTGGGCCGCCAGCCGGGTGGCGGCCTCCAGCACGTTCACCGCCACCAGCCGCTCCAGGAACCGGGCGGCCGGACCGCCGCCGATGGCGGTCGTGACGCGCTCCCACAGCGCCCGCGGCCCCCTCATGGCATACCGCCCGGCCGCCCGGCCGTCAGGGATGCCCGGGACGGCCGCCCGTTGCGGGGCCGGACGCCGAGGGGCCGTCGGCGGCGGGGCCGTCCGCCGTGGGGCCAGACGCCGTGGGGCCGTTCCCCGCAGAGCCGCCCACCGCAGGCCCGGACGCCCCGGCGAGGATGCCGAGCAGTGCCAGGGCCCCCACGACGATGCCGAGGACGAGCCCGACGGACGCCGGAGTGGGGTGGTTCCACAGCACCAGGGCCAGCGCGCCGCCCGTGATCGCCACGCCGGTGGTCCAGGCCCGATGGGTGTCCAGCCAGCGGCCGAACCCCCCGGTGCGGGCTCCGACGCGGGCCAGGCCCCGGCCGATGGCGCCGGTGCCGCGCGCCGCGGCCGAGCGCACGACGCGGGCCCCGCGCCCGGGGCCGTACAGATACGCGGCGAGAGCGGTGACGATCGCGACGACGAGGAGGGTGCGGGTGCTTTCGCGCAGGAAGCGTACGAGCGTGTCGAAGATGAAGGCCGCCGGGCCCCGGGGCAGGGCCGTGGGCGGGACGGAGTCCAGATAGACGCCGCGCACCACGGCCAGGCCGACCAGCAGCGCGATCATCATCACCGCCGTGCCGATCCCGGCGGCCAGCAGCGTGAGCCGATGCGCGGGGGAGACCCACACGGCGAGCGCGGCGAGCACGATCGTCACAGCGGGCAGCCAGGTGCCGACGACGTCGAGGAGACGCATCGCGCCTTGCGCCTCGTCGAGCTTGTCCGTTCGCAGCAGCGTGAACTGCCGGTCTATATGGGGGATCTTGGCGGCCTTCTCGTAGCCCGCCCGGACGAGGCGCTGTTTGACGTTGTCGACAAGGGTGCCGATGTCCAGGACGACCGCGTTCCCGCGGGCCTGGACCGCGCTGGTGCCCTCACCGGTGAGGACCTTGACGACGGCGGCGTGGGCGCGGCGGTTGGCCGCGTCCCACACCAACGGGAACTGATCGCTGGTGATCACCTTGTGGACCACGCGGTGCACGGCGTTGGTGAGGGCGCTCTCCAGCGGCCCGCCGAGCATCCGGGTGCCGTCCACCACGACGGACGGGGCTCCGGTCTTGTCCAGGTTCCTGGCGAGGTGGGCGGTGATGGCGGGCACGTCGACCCGGTCGACCACGCGTTTGGTGAGCCGGTTGGTGACGGTGGACTGGACACCGGGATTCCTGGCGATCGGGGCGACGGTCTGGACATACCGATGAGGGTCGGTGATCTCTTCGTGCAGCCAGGTGGCGACGACGGCGAGCGGGGAGAGCAGGACCGCCAGGACGAGCAGCACACACGCGCCCGCGTGGTGAAGCCGCCGGTGACGTACGGCCGCCACCCCGCGCAGCCGCTCGTACTCCCGTCGTTCGCTTCCGCTCAGCGGGTGGGGCCCGGCGGGGCCGGAGGCGTCGGCGGACGGATCCATGGGTCCTCCTTCGCGCGGGGCGGAGGGAGGCGCCACCGGACGCAGGCCGGCGCCACCGGAGAGTGGCGGCGTCACGGCGCTGGTCACCCCGGTGGGCGGCGCATCTCCTCGATCCGCGGTCCGAGGTTCTGGAAACGCGGCGGCGGGCCGTTTCGATTCGCGGTGGTGAGCCGGAAGCCGGGAGCCGGTGTGGTGGCGCGATGGCGCGGTGGCGAGCCCCGCGCGGGGTACCCGTGGGACCGCCCTACCCGACGCCTCACGCCCCTGCCCTCGGGAGGTCACATGACGTCGGCGGCACCCTGGACGGCACGCCTGGCCCTGGTCGCGGGCGCCATGGCGGTGGTGGTCCTTCTCCTGTTCGCCGGGGCGCGGAGCGTGGTGCTGGTCGCGGTGGGGGCGAGCGGGACGGCGGTCACGCTGGCGGGCGTGTGGTGGACGCTCGTCCACAGAGGGCTGGTCAGGGCACTGGCCGTCGTGCTGGCGGTGGCTGCGCCGGTCGCCGTCCTGGTCCTGTACGTGCTGGCCGGGCTGTTGTGGGTGGTGCTGGTCTCCCTCGCGCTCTGGGCGCTGGCGGTCGCCTCGGGGCGGTTCGCGCTGGCGGAGGAGACCGGGCCCCAGCGCCCGGGGGAACGCCGGGTCGCACCGCCGGAACGGCCGTTCCTGATCATGAATCCGCGCTCCGGCGGCGGGAAGGTCGGCCGGTTCGGCCTGCCGGAGAAGGCGGAGGCGCTGGGCGCGCGGGTGGCCGTCCTGGACCCGGATCATCCCGTGGACGTGGCCGGGCTCGCCCGCCGCGCCGTCGAGGAGGGCGCCGATCTGCTGGGCGTGGCGGGCGGCGACGGCACGCAAGCCCTGGTGGCAGGGGTGGCGGCCGAGCGCGGTGTCCCCTTCGTGGTGATCCCCGCCGGGACCCGCAACCACTTCGCCCTGGACCTCGGACTGGACCGGGACGACCCGTCGGCCTGCCTGGAGGCGCTCACCGACGGTGTCGAGCTCCGCGTGGACCTCGGCTTCATCGGCGAGCGCGTGTTCGTGAACAACGCCTCGTTCGGTGCCTACGCGGCCGTTGTCCAGAGCCCCGCCTACCGCGACGACAAGGTCCGTACCACCCTTCAGCTCCTCCCCGACCTGCTGACCCACGAGACGGGGCCGGATCTCGTGGTGAGGGCGGGAGAGCTCGTCATGGACCGGCCACAGGCCGTCCTGGTGAGCAACAACCCGTACCGCGCGGGCGATCCGGCGGGCCTGGGGCGGCGCGAACGGCTGGACGCCGGTGTCCTCGGCGTACTGGCGGTCACGGTCGACTCGGCCGCACAGGCGGCCGGACTGCTGCGCGGCCCCAACGCGCCCGGAGTGGTATCCGCGACCGTCCGGGACGTGGCCGTAGACACACGGGAGCCGACCGTCCCGGTCGGCGTGGACGGTGAACCCCTCACCCTGCGGACTCCCCTCCACTGCCACATCGCGCCGGGCGCCCTGCGCGTACGGGTCCCGAGACACCGCCCGGGGATACCGGCCGGCAGACCTGCCATGGACTGGCACAGGGTGCGGCGACTGGCGCTGACCACCGTCAGGACGGCGGCGGGGCGCGGGCCGCACCGATCGCGCCTACGGCGCGTGCGGGTGCCGCGCACCTCCTTCCCCGTCCGCCGGGAAACGGAGGGCCCGGGCGTCGGCCGTCCACTCGACGCCGCCTCGCTCCGGCCGGAGGAACGCGACGCGATCGCTGCTCATCCGGTGGTCGAAGCACAATTCGGCGACGCTGTGCACCGCCTGCACCACGCCGGTACGGCCACTGGCCGGGTCGTACGCCACCTGGCCGGGGGCGGGCACTGGACGGGTGCTGGGCTGTGGCTGACCGAGCTGGTGGTTCATACGGCTCGTCCTTCGGGCTGGCGGGGGATGTGGACGGTGTGGGCGGGGTGGCGTCGGCGCAGTACCTCGTAGTCGGTGGCCTTGCTGTGGTCACCGGCTCGTCTGGCCTGTTCGCGCAGTGCCGCGTAGTGGCGGCAGGTGGGGCAGGTGTCGTTCAACGGTCACTCTCCGGTGTGGATGCGGGTGTGGGTGTGGGCAGCTGTCGGCGCCGTGCGAGGTCTTCGGGGAGCGCCCCGCAGAAGAGGACGTACGGGGTCCCTCCCACCGGTGGCTCGGCCGGGCCCGCCGAACTCCAGCCACGTCGCCGCGCCACTTCCCGCATCTCGCGGGTGACCCGGTCCGCGACGCGATGTCGGGTGGATTCGGTGATGTGTTCGGAGGGAAACACCATGGGGGGGTTCTTCCTGACCGGGATGTGTCTTGCGAGCTTTAACCACTCTGTGTACTCCCAGCGTTGCCCTGCGGGGCCGCGCGCAACAGGGATCGGGGCACACCAAGAGGCTTGGGGTGAGGGGAGAACCACAGGTGAGTGAGGCGAAGGAAGGCCAGGAACCGTCCAGCGGGGCGGCGTTCCTCGGAGCCGAGGTACGGACCTGGCGGTTACAGGGGGAGCTGAGCCAGCGGGAGTTGGGCTTGAAGGCCAACTACGGGCAGCAATATGTGGCCAAGGTGGAGGCGGGCGAGCGCTTGGCCAGCCCCGAGTTCGCCGACGCGTGCGACCGGGTCTTCGGCACGCCGGGCACGTTCGCGCGCCTGCGGAGGCGGGCCAGCCAGCACGGCTATCCGGACTGGTTCGTGCCGTACGTGCAGTTGGAGCGGCAGGCGACAGGCATCTCGAACTACTCGGCGGCGCTGGTCATGGGCATGCTCCAGACCCCCGAGTACGCGTGGGCGGTCTTCCAGGCCGCGCATCCCCGGGCGAGCGCCAACGAAATCGACGCGAAGATCGAGCGACGGCTGCGGAGGCGTGAGGTGATGGAGAAGAACGCGCCTCCGCTGCTCTGGTGTGTCTTGAACGAGACTTGCCTACGCACTGCGGTGGGCGGCCCAGAGGTCATGGCCGCACAGCTCGCTCACCTCCTGAAGGAGGCGGAGTCTCCGCACCTCACCCTTCAGGTACTACCGTTCGCGGTGGGGGCATCCCCAGCGGCAGAGAGTTTCACGGTCCTGACCTTCGACGAAGGGCCCAACGTCGCCTACGCGGACACGGCGATTGCAGGCCAGCTCATCGATTCACCGGAAGCGGTGGCAAACGCGACAGCTACCTACGACCGACTGCGGGCTGCCGCTCTGCATCCCGAACAGTCACTGTCCATGATCCGTAGTGCAATGGAGGAATACACCTGATGAGGATTGCCCTCGACCTGTCCCGTGCTGAGTGGGTCAAGTCCAGCTACAGCAACGGCAATGAAGGTGAGTGCGTGGAATTCGCGCCCGGCATAGCCGCCACTGCCGGTGTCGTCCCCGTCCGCGACAGCAAGCACCCGGCAGGCCCCGCCCTCGTCTTCCCCGTGGAGGCGTGGACTTCGTTCACGAGCGCCGTGCGCAGCGGAAAGTTCCCCGCGCTCTGAGGCGCCGCACCGAGCGGCCTCGTCGTCCTCGCGCGCACATGAGAGCAACGGGGCCGCGCCCCACGCCACCCTCCATGCGTCAAGAGTTCTCGGAATGTCGGCGTGGGTGATCCAGCCTCTTAGGTCTGCCCCACGAAGCCGTAAGGAAGTAGATCCACCACACCGGGTTGATGAAATTGAACCAGTTCTTCCTGCTCTTCAGGTGCTTTTCCCAGTAGGCATCTTGTTCTTCCACTGAGCCAGTGAGTTTGGCAGGGCAGTAGCCAAAAGTCGGAACAAGGTCCCGTACGGTGGGTGGCCGCCACAGACGGAGAGCGTAGACCATCCAAGCGCCATGCGATGCTGACAGCCCGGAAGGTCTCACATCGACTCGTGCGCCGTGGCAGCAGACTTCTACCCCTTTTGACGCAAGGCCGGGCCGCATGGAGCGCAGTGCTTCGAACACGTTGTTGCCCGTGGCTGTGGCTTCAACGCCATGAGGTGATTCCAGGCGCAAGTGCCATGGCCCGTCTCTCTCGACTGTCATCTTCCACTGCAACTCCTGCCCTTCGCGTTGCACATGGAGTGGAATTTCTTCGTCCATGCCTGAACCTAGCTTCTGGCGTTGTCCTCGCCGACCCGGTAGCCGCCGGACGTCTCAGTTCGGGATGGTTCAGTCCGCCATGGTGGGCCGTGAGGCGGTGATGATTTTTTGCTTTTCTGACTCGTAAACTTCCAGAGCTGAAGGCTCGTGATCGTAGTAGGACTCCCAGAAACCCGGTCGGCTCCATGGTTCTGGGCACAGGGTGAACGACCCTGTTTCGTAATTTGCGTAGCGCCAAGTCGGTGGCAGGGCGGTTGAGGTCACGGTGAAAACCCTGCTGTCGAACAATGCCGGGTTCTCGCTCTCCGCGAATTCGATCCGGAAAAGTGCGCTTCTGCCGTAGGGTGTAAAAATTTCAAGGACGATGTATTCCCTTTCCTCTTTTAGGGTGTCGGTGCCTTGCAGCATCACGGAGTCTTCGGTTCGTGGTGGCGTGAACCTGGCGCGCATCTTTGCTACCGCCTATTCATGATGACTTTGTAGTCATAGTTCAGCATTCGTCCCGTGGCTTGATTGTAGTAGTAGTGAACCTGGAAATCACCGTAAGGTGACTGATGTGTGAGCGTTGTGTATTTTCCCCAGTCGCTGAGTGAGCTGCCGTCTGAAGTCATGAGCCTGCGAACCTCGGGGTTGCCGATCTGTTCGCCGGGAATTATTCGCTGCGATTTTGCTCTTGCCCTCGGGGTGAGCCAGCCGTTTTCGTTGAAGGGAGATCTTGCTGATTCGCGGCGCAAGTCGTCGGCTAGGTGTTGCCCTTGCGTCGATCCAGATATGAAGTTTTCATTGGTGTCTTTACCGTCCCTTCCCAGTACGTTCAAGCATTTTGGAGCCAGCCCGAGAGGGTCGGTCCAGGTGCGGGGATTTTGGACGTAGGTTGCCGGATTGGGGGCTGGAGCGAGGCCCAGGGGGTCGGGGCTTAGGTAGCGGGCGGAATCCGGATCGTAGTAGCGGTGGAAATTGTAGTGGAGGCCGGTTTCGGGGTCGAAGTACTGCCCGGGGAAGCGCAGAGGGGTATAGGCCGTGCTGTCGGCGGCCCAGGTCGTGTTGCCCCAGAGGGTTGTGCGGGTGTGCCAGGCGGTGGTGCCTGAATCATCGATGAGTTCAGTGGGGGTGCCGATCAGGTCGGTGACGATTGCGAAGAAGCGGGTGTCGATTTCGCGTTGGGTGGTGGCTTCGGTGATGCGTTCGGTTTGGGCTACCGGGCGCAGGCCATCGTGGTCCCAGGTGAGGGTTACGGGATGGGGGAGATTAAGCGTGTCAGTGGTTTGCTCTACGAGGGTGGGGCCGTCCCAGGTGAAGGTGGTTTCCTCGGCGACGTCACCCGTGGCCGCGAGGCGTTGTTTGGCGGTGCGGCGGCCGAAGGGGTCGTAGAGGTAGCGCCAGACCGTGCCGTCGGGGGTGGTGACCGATACCAGGCGGTCTTCGGCGTTCCAGGTGTAGCGCCAGGTGTCGGGCTTCTTCGACAGGCGGGTTTTTTGGCGGAGGGTGAGGCGGCCCGCCGCGTCGTGTTCGTACCGGACCGAGCCCGCGCCGGTGATGCGCGTGCCGGTGTAGGTGCGGGGGCCCGTCGCCTCCTGGGCGGGTTGCGTGCTCGGCCAGTTCGCGTGTGTTTGGTTCCCCGCCGCGTCGTAGGCGTAGGTCTCGGTCCAGCCGTCGGCGTGGACGGTTGTCACCCGGCCTGTCGCGTCCAGGTCGAAGGTGCGTCGGCCCGACAGGTTGTCGTCCATCGCGATGAGGTGGCCGTCGGCTCGATAGGCGTACGCCCGGTGGATATGGCTGGGTGCGCCGGTCAGTGATTGCGCGGTCAGGCGGCCGAGCGGGTCCCAGGTGCTGGTGAGGGTGAGGGCGTCGCCGATACGGCGCGTGGTTTCGCGGCCCGCCGCGTCGTGTGCCGAGGTGAGGACGCGGTCCCCGATGGCCAGGGCGGTTCGGTTGCCCGCCGCGTCGTAGCCGTAAGTTGTCTCCGCTCCGGCCGGAGTGCGGCGGCGGACAAGCTGTCCTGCCGGGTCGTAGGCCAGGTGCAGGGTGCGGCCGCCCACCGTCTCGGACAGCATGCGGCCCACGGGGTCGTAGGCCCGGGTCAGCTCGGTGTCCGGGCCTACGGCCTCCAGGAGTTCTCCGGCCGCGCCCCAGCGGAAGGCCGATACCCGCCCGGCGGCGTCCTGGGTCACTATGCGGCCGAGCGCGTCGTAGACGTAGCCGGTGCGTTGGCCCAGCGGGTCGGTACGCGAGAGGAGTTGGCCCGCCGCGTCGTGTTCGTAGATCACCCTTCGGCCGTCGAAGTCCGTCTCCGCTATCAGATGGCCTGCCGGGTCATAGACGTAATCCCACGTCAGCCCCTGGGGGTTGGTGACCCCGGTCAGCCGTGTCGCCGCATCGTAGGCGAACGTATAGCGGACCCCGTCCGGGCCCGTGCGGGCGGCCAGCAGGTCGAAGTGGGTGTACTCGTACACCGTCGTACCGCCGACAGGGTCGGTGTGGGTGGTGCGGTTGCCCTCGCCGTCGTATGTCCAGGACTCCGCCGATCCGTCCGGCCCGGTGCGGCGCAGGAGTTTGCCCTCCGGGTTCCAGTCGTAGCGGGTCACCGCGCCCAGCGGGTCCGTCTCGGCCACGACGCGGCCGAACGCGTCCCGCTGGTAGCAGGTCGTGGCTCCCAGCGGGTCGGTGATTTCGACGGGGAGCCCGGCCCCGTCGCAGCGCACCCGGGTGGTCGCGCCCAGTGGGTCGGTGACGGCGAGCAGACCTCCGCGCGGATCGTAGAGGTAGCGGGTGGTGGCGGTGAGCGGGTCGGTGAGGGTGGTTCGGTTGCCGGCCGCGTCGAAGGTCTGGTGCCACACCGCGCCGTCCGGGTCGGTGATCCGTACAGGGTTGCCCTGTGCGTCGGGCACCGCGCTGATCTCGCTGCCGTCCGGGCGGATCACGGCCGTCAGATGCCCGTGCTCGTCGTAGCGGAAGCCGGTGGTGCGGCCCAGCGGGTCGGTCTCGGCGATCGTACGGCCGGCCTGGTCGTACGCCGTGCGGCTGACCGCGCCGACCGCGTCGATCTCCCCGACGACCTGGTGTGCCTCGTCGATCAGATAGCGGGTGATCGCACCGTCCGGTGAGGTCAGGGTCGTGACCTTCAGACCCGGGAAGTCCGGGTCGACTCCGTCGTAGTCGATGCGGAGGGTGTAGTGGCCGCCCTCGCCGCCCTCGGCGACGACCCGGTCCCGCTCGTCGTAGGCGTAGGCGTACCAGCGGTTGTTGGTGTCGATCCAGGACGTGACCCGCCCGGCCCGGTCGTAGACGAAACGCAGCGGCAGGCCCGAGGAGCCCGTGACCTCGGTGAGTTGGCCGTCGGTGTAGCCGTAGCCCATCACCCGTACATCCCCCACCCACAGGCCGGTGATCCGCTCGTGCTCCGACGTCAGCCGCAGCCGGTAGCCGCCGCTGTGGAGGATCTCGAGGGGGGCGCCGGAAGCGTCGTAGGCGAAGGTGACGCGGTTGCCGTTGCGGTCGGCGATCTCCCGCAGGAGTGCCACCGCTCCGTCGTGGTACGGGGTGAAGGTGCGGACGAGCCCGGCGTCCGGGTCGGTGAGGGTGTACGCAACCCCGTCCGCCGTCCGTGTCAGCGGCCACCGCGGACCCTCCGCGGGCAGGACCGCGGCGCCGCCCGGCACCGGATGCGGATAGGCCAGCAGCAGACCGTCCTCGGTGAAGAAGACCACGCCCTGCTCGTCGGACTCCAGTCGCTGGTCGGCCGTCGACGCCCAGGTCGGGCCGAACCACCGCCCGGCGCGGTACCCGGAGTCCACCCGGCGGGAGAACACCAGCGGCAGCACACCCGGCAGCTCCACATCCGTCTGCGGCAGGAACATCCGCCCGGTCGCCAGATCCACCGGATCGGTACGGCCGTGCCGCACCCGGTCCCAGGTACGGGAGAACGCCCCCCGGGCACGGCTCCGGAGCGCGCCGCGCGCCCATTGCGTCGCCTCACGCGCCGCCAGCCTGGCTCCGATGCGTGAGGCGATCGGGGCCAGAGCGCGCGGGGCGAGGCCCATCAGCAGGGTCTCCGCCAGCCCTCCGCCCATGGCGAGCTCCAGGGGCAGCGCGTACGGCATGGCGAACATGGCGAGGGTCAGGAGGAGAGGGAGGCCGGTCTCGAGGAGCTTCTCCAGGAGGAAGCGGTCGGTGCCCAGGATGCGGTAGCCCGCCAGGGGGGCCTCGCCGTCGGCGATCGCCGACCAGCGGGACAGCAGCAGGACGCCGACGACGAGCGAGCCCGCGCAGACGGCGATGCGGAACTGGACCAGGGCGACGGCCTCGCCCAGCGGGGCCGCGCCCGCGGTCCGGTAGCCGCGTACGGCGGAGATCAGGCGCCACAGGGTCAGGGCCAGCCCGCCCAGGCCGACGCCGACCAGAATGCGCAGCCCGGTGCCCCCGGTGAAGTACTCCTGCAGATCCTTCGTGGACGGGAAGGAGCCCACCGCCAGATACGCCACGGACGGGACGGCCAGCAGCAGGCTGAGCACCAGGAGGACTTTCTCCTGCCGTGGCCAGCGGGGGCGCTGCTCCCGGGCCCGGTGCCACAGCTGCCGTAAGGTCACGCCACGCCATGCCTCCTGGCTGTGGGTGGCGTCCATACGGTGGGTCCGCTCGACGACCGACGCGCGCAGCGGCTCCAGCTTCTCCGCGCGGGTACGGGGGTGGGCCGTGGCGTACAGCAGCGCCCGGCGCCGCCGGGCGTAACCCAGGGCGATGAACCAAGTGGCCGGTAGACGCAGCAGGGCGTACCCGGAGAGAGTTTCCAGGGCGGTCCGGCCCTGGCGTTCGGCCGCCAGCGCGACGTCGGGCGCGCGGCGCCGCCCCAGGCGGGACCGGCGCAGATCCCAGACCCACGCGGCGGCAAGGCACCCCAGGATGATCCACAGCCCCCACTCCCCGGCCAGCCGCTCCCGCCACTCCATCGCCGATTCATTGCCCTGGAAGACCGCGGCGTAATTGGTCACCCAGTGGATCGCCACCGCCCCGGCCAGCGGCACCAGTGCCGCGACCCGGGTCACAACGCGGGCACCACACCACAGCAGGCCCACCCCCAGCCCGGCCAGCGCGCTGGTGAAGATGTGCGCCTCGTAGGGGAGTACCGGCCCTCCGACCTCCACGGTGCCGGTCGGTGAGGGAAACCAGCTGCCGACGATCTGCCCGAGGCCGGGAACATACGGGTGGTCGATCAGCCCCTCCGCGATCTGCCAGCCGCCGTCATCCAGGGGAACGGCCTTACCGGCGGACTCGGCGTACATCAGAAGCTTTTCCAGCAGACCGAACCCCGCCCCGGCGGCCCCGCCCAGCACCACGAAGTCCGCCAGACCCCACTGCATCCGCCGGCGCAGCGCCCACCCCGCGACCAGGAGCGGCGCGATCTTGATCAGTTCCTCCACCACCGGAGCCGTCGTCCACGACACCTCATCCATGACGGCCGACAGTGAGGCCCCCCGCGCGGTGGCCAACTGCCGAGCCACCACGAGCTCCAGCCCCATCGAGAGCACACCGCAGCCGTAGGCGCCCACCCCGAAGGCGAGCAGCACCGTCGGCCACCGCACCGTCCGCACCGGCCAGGACAGCAACAGCAGCTGCAACACAGCCCATACCGACGTCGCAGCCATCCAGAACGCCACGCCCCGTGCCCCCTCAACGTTGCCGGTGATCCGTCACGCTAAGTCGAACAGCGGTCACGTACAAGGGAGTTCATGGGCATGTCGCCCATGGATCCGCGCTCGGTGCGGGCCCTCGGTGTCGATCTCGGTCAGCTCTGACGGGTCAGCGCACCGCGTAGTCGCCCAAGGACGGCTCCAGCAGGGCGAAGACCTTCTCGGCTGAGCGGGTTGCCGTGGAGGCGATTTCCTCGGTGGGGTGGCCTGCGCGGGTGAGGGTCTGGACGTGGTGGAACAGGGTGCGGTGGGCGGCGGTGAGGAGGGCGGCCGCGGCTCGGGGGGTGGGGTCGTCGTGGGTGGTGGCGGTTTCGGTGGTGAGGACTTCGGCCAGGGCTTCCTCGCGTTGGTCGTGGAGTTCGCGGAGTCTCGCGGTCAGGGTGGGGCTGTCGGTGAGCATCCGGGCGAACTCCGGGCTGGAGAAGCCGACGACGGGGTCGTGACGTTCGACCGCGGCCAGGTATGCGCGGCGCAGCGCGGTCAGGGCGGATTCGCCGGTCGGGCGGTCCGTGACGGTCCGGGCCAGGGCTGTGGTGATGGTCTCGTGGTAGTCGAGGGCCAGGTCTTCCTTGCGTGGGAAGTAGTTCGTGACCGTCATCTTGGCCACCTGGGCGGCCGTCGCGATCTCGGCGATGGTCACCGCCTCGAAGCCGCGCTCCATGAAGAGCCTGGTCGCGGCGTCGGAGATCATCTGGCGCGTCTGCCGCTTCTTCAGCTCACGCAGTCCTGCTGTCATGGCCCCATCCTCGCATGAGTATAAAATTGTGGTTGACCTAAATTTGTGTGCGGGCTATTTTTCTGTTCGTCAGTCACTCAGTCACCGCGAGCCATCCCGAGGAGTGCGCTTGAACCTGCGTCTGATGAGCGTGCACGCCCACCCCGACGACGAGTCCAGCAAGGGCGCGGCCACGCTGGCCAAGTACGCCGCCGAGGAGGTGGAGGTGGAGGTGCTGGTGGTCACCTGCACCGGAGGGGAGCGTGGCGATGTCCTCAACCCCGCCATGGACCGGCCCGGTGTGCGGGAGAACCTCGCCGCGATCCGGCGGGACGAGATGGCCGAGGCCCGCCGGATCCTGGGGGTGCGGCAGCACTTCCTGGGGTTCGTCGACTCGGGGCTCCCGGGGCCGGGCGAGCCGCTGCCCGAGGGCTGCTTCGCGCTCGCGCCGCTGGAGGAGGCGGCTGGGCGGCTGGTGGGGCTGATCCGGAGCTTTCGCCCGCATGTGGTCGTCACGTACGACGAGACCGGCGGCTATCCGCACCCGGACCACATCAGGACCCATCAGGTGACGGTCGCCGCCTTCGACGCGGCGGGGGAGGCGGGCCGCCATCCCGAGGCGGGCGCACCCTGGCGGCCGCTGAAGCTGTACTACCAGGGCGGGTTGTCGCGACCCTGGTTCCAGGCTCTGCACGACGCCATGACCGCGCGGGGCCTGGACTCGGGCATGCGGGAGGTGCTGGCCGAACTGCCCGAGGCCGGGCTGGAGATCACCACGCGGGTGCCGTGCGCGGAGTACTTCGCGACCAGGGACCGGGCGCTGCTCGCGCACGCCACGCAGATCGACCCGAACGCCGGGTTCATGCTTCATGATCGTGACGTTGAGCGGCAGGTCTGGCCCACTGAGGACTACCACCTGGCCCGGTCGCACGTCGCCGTCGATGCCGACATCGATGCCGCGACTCCCGAGGACGACCTGTTCGCCGGTGTGCGCCGCCCCCCGCGGCCTACGGCGGCGGCAGGTGCCGCAGCTTCTCCGGGTTGCGGATGATGCGGATCTCGGTGATGCGCCCGTCCTCGACCTCCGCACAGGCGACCGTGTCCGGGCGGCCCGCGACCGTGAGCAGCAGTCCCGGCCGGCCGTTGACGTCCACCACGTGCACCTGGGGGTCCTCCATCGGCTGGGCGATGACGGCGGCGAGGAAACGGGCGACCTTGTCCGCGCCCCGCTGCGGGCGGAGGGCGGCCTTCACCTTGCCGCCGCCGTCGCTCCACGCCGTCACATCGGGGGCGAGCAGCTCCATCATGCGGTTCAGGTCGCCGCCGAGACACGCGGCCAGGAACTCCTCGGTGACCTGCCGCCGCACCTCCGCCGGGGCGTCGTAACGCGGCCGGCGGGCCCGGACATGGGCCCTGGCCCGGCTGCCCACCTGCCGTACGGCCGCCTCGCCGCGGTCCAGCATTCCGGCGATCTCCCGGAAGGAGAAGCCGAACACCTCCTTGAGCACGAAGACCGCCCGCTCCAGCGGCGACAGACTCTCCAGGACGACGAGCATGGCGAGCGAGACCGACTCGGCCAGCTCCACCTCCTCGCCGATATCCGGCCGGGTGACCAGCGGCTCGGGCAGCCAGGGCCCGACGTACCGCTCGCGGGTGGCGGCGGCCGAGGTGAGCCGGTTGAGCGCGAGGTTGGTGACCGTACGGGCCAGATAGCCCGCCGGGTTCTCCACCGGTGTGGACACCTGACTGCAGCGCAGCCAGGCGTCCTGCACCACGTCCTCGGCATCGGCGACGGAGCCGAGCATGCGGTAGGCGATGCCGAACAGCATCCGCCGGTGCTCTTCGAAGGTGGTCGTGTCGATCACGCCCGCGACGGTACCTCGCAGGCGTCCGAGAAGCCCTGGCTGGTCAGGCCGAAGGCGCTGTTGACGCGCGAGCGGTAGTTCTCCAGGCCGACCATAGCGGTGAGTTCGACGAACGCCGCCTCACCCAGCCGCTCGATCAGGGCGGCCGCGAGTTCGTCGGTCACGCGGGGCTCGGTCTCGGTCATCGCCTCGGCGTAGTCCAGGACGAGCAGCTCCAGCTCGGTGAAGGCGTCCTCGTGGTCGCGCCACCGCGGCACCTTGGAGATCTTGTCCATCGGGAGCCCCAGGTTGCCGGCCTCCCAGTGGCCGAAGTCCATGCACCACGAACAGTTGATCCTGGCCGCCGCCGCCATGACCGCGAGGTGCTTGAGGCCCGGGTCGAGGCGGTTCCACTTGGCGGCACCGCGCTCCTGCCGTACGTAGGTGAGCAGCACCCGCGGATTGTGGCCGACGGCCAGACCGGGGTCGAGCACCTTGCCGTAGGTGCGCCGGGAGTACCAGGCGCCGATGCGGTTGAGCAGGGTGCCGGGCGGGGTGAGCGGGATACGGGCCATGGCGGGCTCTCCATCGTGTCGTACCTGTGGTGGCAATGACTTCCGCAGGTGCGACAAGGCGGCCCGCCGGAGTGTGACATCCGGCGGGCGCTCACCGAAATCACCCGGCCGCAGGCGATAGATCAGCTTCTGCCCATCCTGACCTCGCCCAGCTCACCCACTGGCACGTGGCGGACCTCAAACGCGTCACCCCGCATAACCCAACTCCTCCAGGAAGCCCTCCAGCCGCTTCGCGGCCTCCTCACGCCGAGTCTCGATCTCCCGGATCGACACCGCGTACTTGTCCTCCCACACGCGGTACGCCTCCATCAACTCCCGGCGGTGGCGCACCACGTGAACCTCCAGCTGCCCGGCCAGGTCGTCGCGCAGAATGCCGAGCACCACCCGACGTTCACCGTCCTCTTCCGCTGCCAGCGCCTCGCGGGCCCGGCCGAGGCGAGCCTGTTGTGCCGGCTCATTGGCGGCGGCACCAGGAGACGCGACGATATATGGCGGCCGGAAGTCGGCTTCCAGCCGTTTGACCGCGTTACCGGCCGCCGCGCGGTCCTTCTTCAGCCTGGTCATCTCCGCCCTGCTGAGCACCGCCTCCGCGAGGGCCGGGTCGATGGATCCGGTATCGCCCTCACCCGCCTCGGCCTCCGCTCTCGCCTCAGCCAGGGCGGCCTCCGCCTCCTGCGCCGCCTTGAGCTTCGCGTCCAGCTGCGCCTTGTGGCGCTCCGCCGCCGCCAGCTCCTCCAGGAAATCAGGAGCGATGGCGGCGACCACCTTGTGGTCGTACGCCTGTCGCCGCTCCGCGCCCGAGCGGTTGCGCGCTCCGCCCGTCTTGGGGTCACGCTCCGGGGCGAGCATCGTCTCGACGTTCTCGACCCAGCCGTCCACCACGCCCGTGAAGCCACCCACCGACAGGGCCTTGAGCTCGTTTCGCGCGTCCTGCCACCATCCGGCGACGGCGCCCGCCAGCGCGTACTCGTCCAGCAGCCCGACCTGGAGCAGCTCGCTACGGAACGACTCGATCAAGTCCGCCCGGAGCCGGGCGAGCTGCCTGCGCCGCTCGCTCTCGGTACGGTCGTTGCCCTCCACCGGGGCGAGCGCCGCGATCTGCTCGGCCTCCCGCAGCCACCACGTGGCGAACTCCGCACGCAGCACGTCCTCACGCGTCCGCGCCAGCTCCGCCAGCCGGGCCGCGTCCGGGCGCTGGCCCTCCGGGAGGAAGTCCACGTAATCCGGGTCGCCAGCCCGCTCCACGAACAGATCTGTGATGCCGATCCCGTACGCGTCCAGCAGCCGCTTCTTGCCCTCGATCTCCGAACGCGGCACGCCGCCCTGCAAGTGCGCCCGGACGTCCTGCGGCTCGGGCGGCGGGGTGTTGTCCACGTACCGGCGGATATTGAGGTTGTCGTCGTTGTCCGCCAGTTCGTCGCGGCTGACGCGACGGGCGAAGCCGTCCACCCCGGCGAACTCCTCGTCGTCGCGGAAGCGGTGGTACGTGGAGACGATCTTTTCGATGTGCTCCGGCAGCAGCACGTTCTGGGCCCGCTCCGCATGGTACTCGCGGTCGGCGTTGATGAAGAGCACGTCGCTCCCTTGGTGGCGCGGCTTGCCGCCCGGGGCGCGCAGCACGATGACGCAGGCGGGGATGGTGGTGCCGTAGAACAGATTCGGGGCCAGTCCGATGATGGCTTCGATCAGGTTCGCGTTCAGCAGCTCGGTGCGGATGGCGCGCTCCGCGCCGCCACGGAACAGGACCCCATGCGGCATGACACTGAAGACGGCGCCGCTCCGGTCGCGGACCTGGTACAGCATGTGCTGGAGGAACATCAGGTCGGCCTTGCCGCGCTCCGAGGTCACCCCGTACGGCATGCGGGCCGACAGGTGCTCGACCTCGGCCAGTGTGTAGTCCATGGAGAACGGCGGGTTGCTGAGCACCAGGTCGAATCCGGTGTCCAGGTGTGCCGGATCGCTGAGGACGTCGCCGGTACTGAGCCAGAAGTTGTCGGCGCCGTGGAACAGCATGTTCATGGTGGCCATGACCCAGGAGCCGCTGTTGGCGTCCTGACCGGCAAGCAGCAAGCCACCGGATTCCTCGCCGTGCTCCTCGATGTACTCCTTGGCATGAATGAGCATGCCACCGGAGCCGAGACACGGGTCGTAGATCTTCTGGTCCGCCGTGGGCCGGGCCAGCTCCACCATCATGCGCACGACCGCGCGGGGGGTGTAGAACTCGCCGCCCTTGCTGCCCGCCGAGTCGACGAAGCCCTTGAGCAGGTACTCGTAGGCGGCGCCGATCATGTCGGGGAAATCGAAGTCCTCGCCGCGCAGGCGCAGGCTGCCGAAATGGCCGATCAAGGCCGCGAGCCGCTTGTCGGCGGCGAGTTTCGTGGAGGCGGCGCCGCTGCCCGAGCCGCCGCCGATGCGGTGGAAGTCGATGTGATCGAAAAGGCCGCGCAGAGCGGGGTTGTTCCGTTCCAACTCGTCAAGAGCGGGATGCAGGTAGTGGCCCGCCACATCCCGCACCGCTTCGGACACCCGCTTCCAGCGGGCCGCCTCCGGCACGTACAGCACTTGGCGGGTCGCGTAGCTCTCGGAGTGGTCGGCGACCTGCTTGGCTTCCTCCAGGGTGGCCCCCGCCGTCATCTCCTCATCGATGATCGTTTCTCGGGCGGCGTCGAACTCGTCGTTGACGCGTTTGAGGAAGAAGAGGACGAGAATGAAGTCGCGGTACTCGCCCGCGTCCATCGTGCCCCGCAGGAGGTCCGCCGCCGCGAACAGATGGCGTTCCAACTGGGCGAGCGTGAGCCTTGCCACGTACGAAACTCCCTCTGCTGATGTACTGCCCGGCGGCCCACCCTCGCACGGCCGTCGCGAACGGTGGAACGCCGGAGAGCAGCCTACGGCCACGAGGAACCGCTGCTCAGCGTCCCTCCAGCCGCGCGTCTCCGAGCTGGGCGGTCAGCACGGCCCGGCTGAGCAGGCCCAGTCGCCGGCTCAGCTCCTCGTGCGTCCGTAGCTGTGTGTTGATCTCGTCAAGGGCGCCCGCCAGTGCCCGCTGCCTCTCAAGGCCCGGCAACAGCACCGGCAACTGCGCCAGGTTCGCCGTCGTCAGGGTCTCCACCGCCTGCCCGGGATTGGCCCGGTTGGCCAGCCAGCGGCGCACGGGGGCGTGGCCCAGATAGTGGAGCAGATAGGAGGGGAGGAGCCGGTCGCTCGTCACGGCGACCCGCAGACAGGAGGTGGCGAACAGCCATCCCTCCTGTTCCCGGGTCACCAAAGCCTGCCGTCCGAGGCCCGTCGTCGACTGGCGTACGAGGACGATGTCGCCAGCACGGAGCCGGTAGCGGGTGGCCAGGCTCTCCGCCGTTTCCCTGCTCACCCGCCGGACGCGGCTGGTGTCCACCGTCTGATGGCCGGTGAGGTCGGGGGGTGAGATGACGGGCACTCCCTCGATGCCCGCCGACAGCTCCTCCAGGAGGCCGCCGGAGGGGCCGGGCACGATCTCGCACAGTTCGCCGAGCGGACGCTGCTCGTACCCGGACATCTCAGAGTTCCTCACGGGGCTTGGGGAGTGCCTGTCGGCAGGGGGTCGGACGCTCGGAGAGCAACCGCGGAATCGGGTCGTCCGCAGCAGCCCAGTCGTGCACATCCGCCGAGAGGTACCCGAGAACCCGATAGGCCGAGCAGCGGTCGGCGGCAAGGTCCCGGGCGCCGACCGGCTCGTGGTGGGCCACCCGATTGCGCAGCTTGCGCAGGTCGTCGAGGTCTTGGTGGAGGGGCTTCCTGGGGCCACGATACGAGGGGAAGGCGAGTCGGAGCGTGGGCCGCCACAGCCGGGTCTCGTAGTCGTTGCCGGGGCCGAGCAGGGAGACCCAGAAGCCCAGCGTGAGCTCACGCCGCACGGCCTCGGCCGTGAGCACGCGCCGGCGGTCGCGGGCGAGCTTCTTGTGGATGGCCGTGATCTTGCCCCGGGAGACATGGTGGAGGTCGATCTCGGGGTGGTCCCACCAGTCAACCCGGCCGAACCGCGCCGTGAGCTGCTTCGCCATGGCGTGTCCGAGTGTCCGCTCCAGGTGCCTCAGGAGTGCGAAGAAGGCCGAGGCGATCTCGACTTCCCAGGCGTACCAGCGCAGGGCACCGTCACACTCGGGAGAGCAGAGGCTGCCGGGCGGGGAGAAGACCTCCGCCCGCACGGCCCTGGCGACCGCGCCGAGGCTTGACTCCTGAGTACGCACTACACCCCCGCACGATTGATTCCACCGTTGACGCCAGGTATGGTCGTCGTGTAAGCCCCGGTGTGCGCCTAGGCATAGCAAGCGCCCCGGGGCATAGCTCTGTCATGGGCAGCCGTTGTGATGTCTGCCCGTCTCAAACCGACTCTCTTTCCTGGCGGTTGAGACGCTATCAGAAAATCTTGCGTAGGGGCCTACGCGATTTAGTGCGCGGGATGGTGCCGCGTGCGCACCAGGCGGGCCATGGACGAGGCCGCCGAGGCCGAATGGTTTTCCGGGGCGGGTACCGCGGGGATACAGTCCGGCCAGGGACCGGACCGGGACCAGGGGAGGGGCCGGTGTGATCGAGATCGTCACGGTGGGCGCGCTTACCGCATTCCTCGCGGCGGCGGGGAACGGCGCGGCCGGAGAAGTCGGCAAGCAAGTGCTCCTGTCGACGGGGGCGCTGGTGAGACGGACCCTGGGCCGGGAGACGCCGCTGCCGGCCACCGCGGAGGGGTGGGAGGCCCTGGCGCGCCAGATGCATCCGCGCCTGAGTGAAGACGGCCGACGATCCGGCGAGTGGGCCCTTCTGCTGCGGAGCCTGCCGGACGCGGCGGTGGCGCTGCGCCCCGTGGCGGGACTGCCGCCCGCCACACGGGACTTCACCGACCGCGAGGCCGTCCTCAAGCGGCTGAAGCGGGAGGCGACCCGCGCCGCGGACGGGCGGCCACGGGCCGCGCTGCTGCACGGTCCGCCCGGCATCGGCACCAGCGCGGTGGCCCTGCACTGGGGCGCCGCTCAGATCGCGCGGTACCCCGACGGGCAGTTCTATGTCGACCTCTCCGACGCCGCCGGAGACCATGGCCCGGAACCGGCCGCCGTCCTGCTGCGCCTGCTGCGGCAGATGGGCGTCGAGCCCGAGCGGATTCCGCCGACCGAGACGGGACGTGAACAGCTTTATCGGCGGTTGACGGCAGGCCGCAGGGCGCTGGTGGTGATCGACCACGCGTCCTCGGTCGCACAGGTCCGCAACCTCGTTCCGGCCACGCCGGAGGTGTTCTTACTGGTGGTGGCGTCGGGTCCGCCGTTCGCGCTGGAGGCGGAGCGTATCGCCGTCCCTCCGCTGAGTGAGCGGGACGCCTTGAGGATGCTGAGGAAGGTGGCCGGGCCCGAGCGAGTCGCGCGGGCCAAGCCGCGGATGCCGGTCCTGCTGGACACCTGCGCGGGCAACGCCTTCGCCCTGAAGGCGGCGGCGATGCGCCTGCTGACCGAGGAACCGCCCTTCCCGGATCCGCCCGACGAGCCCGCGGGGCACCATCCGGTGCACACCATGACGCGGGACGCGTGTCGCCGTCTCGGGCCCGAGGTGGCGCGGCTGTGCCGGCTGACCGCGCTGGGCGGCTGGCCCGCGATCGACGCCCGGCTGGCCTCGGACGCCGCCGCCGTCGCCGAGGAGGAGGCCGCCCGGATGCTCGCCGCGGCGGCCGACGCGCAGTTGGTGGAGTCGGTGGGGGACGGACGTTACCGCTTCCGGCCCGAGGTGCGCCGCCATCTGGCCGACGCCGCGGGCGCTGAGCACGGGATCCCGGAGTGCTTCGCGGCGGTGTCACGGGTGCTCGACGGCCTGCTGAACCGAGCGCTGCACGCCGCCCACGCGGCCCTGCCGCAGAGCTGGCGGACCGAGCCCGCACCCGAGCGGGGGACTCCGTACGGTGACGAGGCCGAGGGCATGGCGGCCCTGCTGGCCGAGGCCGGGAATCTGGTGCGGGCGGTCCTTGTGGCGGACGAGTACCAGCACATCGACAAGGCCCTGCGAGTGGCCCGCGCGCTGTGGCCACTTCAGCTGAAGGCCGGACACTGGGACGAGGTGCTGCCCGCCCTGCGGAGCGCGGCCCGGTGCGCCGACGAGCATCAGCCGCGTTCCCGCATGGCGGGCGCCCTGCACTTCCAACTGGGCCACTGTCTGGGCGAGACGGGACGGTGGGATGAGGCCGAACACGCGGTGCGCGCCGCCGTCGCCTGTGAGCGCGCCGCGGGCCACTTACGGGGCGAGGCGTCGTCCGTGGAGTTCCTGGGCCTGCTGTGCCTGAACCGATGGCGGTACGAAGCGGCGTACGAGCGGTTCGTCGAGGCGGAGGGCGTCTACCGGCGGATCACCCCTGGCCAGGAGGGCGCGGAGGACCTTCCGCGTGCCCTCGCCTTGATCGGGCGTCACCAGGGACGCGCCCTGCGCGGCCTGGGGCAGCTGGCGGAGTCCCGCCTTCGCCTGGAGACCGCGCGGGACTTCTTCGCGGACCGGGGAGAGGCGTACAACCAGGCCCGTACCCTCACGGACCTCGCCGAGACGCTGCACGACGCCGGTGAGGACTCCGAAGCCCTGACGAAGATCGCTGAGGCTGAGCGCCTGCTCAGGCCGGAAAAGGCGACTCCGCATCTGGGCTATCTGGCCCGTCTGCGGCTGCGCTGCGAGGCGGCCGAGCAGGCGGAGTAACGGGAGTCACCGTCACCGGGTGCACGCGGTCGGCCGCGTGCACCCGGAGCGTCGTCCCATCCGGCGCCACCGCACCGCCGCCCGCCAGCCACGCGTACAGCGCGGAGGCGTAGGCCGCCGGATCGGCATCCGCTTCCGGGCTCGCCGACAGCCGCAGCACGCCGTGATCCCGGCCACGCACGGCACAGCTGTGCGGGCCGGTCACGTACACGGCGAGCGAGCAGTGCGGATACCGGTGCAGCACCTCGGCGGTCCACTCCTCCGGGTCGCCCATGCGGGGGTCGTCCGGCTGCCCCTCACGGAAGATCACATCAGCCGGCGCCAGGCTGCTGGGGTCCCGGGTGTCCTCATGTACGGCGAGGTGCCTCTCGCCGACCGCGTCGTACGGGTGCCCCGTGGAGCGCTCGATCTCGATATCCGCTCCGCGGACGCGCGTACGGACGTCCAGGGGAGCTGTACGCGGTGGGGGCTCGTACGGCGGCAGCGGCAGCGGCTCCAACAGGGCGGGAGCCGCGGGCTCCGGCAGATCCATCAGCGTGTAGAAGAGCCTCCGCAGCAGTGCCGCCGACGCGCCTGGGGCCGAGCTGGTGAACTCCGCCGCACCGGCCACCGGGCGATGCCGCGCCAGCAGGTCCTCCAGCTGCCCGCGCAGCGGTCCGTACGGGTCGAGCCGAGGGGCTTCCCGGACGAATGTCGCGAGCGGCGCCTCCGGGTCCAGCCGGTCCTGCGTGGCGGACGCGAGCAGTACGGGGATGTCCAACGCCGCGGCGTAGTAGGACACCGCTCCGAAATCCCCCAGGACGACATCCGCCGCCAGCAGGGCCTGTCGCCATGCGTGCACGGGGTCGATCAAGGTCAGTCCGCTGCGGCGGGCCCGGTCCAGCCAGACGCGTATCTGCCCCGGTCCGTGCCCGTACCAGATGTTCGGATGCAGTACGGCCGCCAGCCGGTAGTCGTCAGCGGGCAGCTCGGAGGCGAGCCGGGGGAGCAGGCTTGGCAGGATGTCCTGGTCGCCGCCGGTTCCGAAGAAACCCTCGGGATTCCAGGTGGAGTTCAGTACGACGAGCCGCTGGCCTCGGCGCACGCCCAGGGCGCGGCGGAACCGCTCCCGGTGGGGACGCCCGGCCAGCATGCGGTCGAAGCAGGGGTCGCCGGCGAGTGCGGATACTCTTTCGGCTTCCGGGCACACCCGCCGCAACCGCTCCAGCTGCTCCGGGTGTGAGAGGACGAGGCCGTCTACGAAGGGCTTGCCGTCCGCCAGCAGCCACTCCGGCGACAGGCCGAATGTCGGTTCGTGGTTCGCGGATCGCGGATCGCGGATCGCGGATCGCGGATCGCGCAATTTCTTAGTGTATCCTACTCCATGCGACAAGATGGCCAATTTGCCTTTTATGTCCTGGAGTTGACCGCCGAAGCTCGCGGCGATCGCCAGGGTCACCGGTGTCGCCAATGCCTGCTCCCAGGGCAGCACGGGCAGGCCCAACTCCGCGAACAACTCGCCGATTCCGGCCTGAAACGCGGATGACTCGGTCGAGGTGACCAGGAGTTGTACCCGGAAGTCGTCGTGGAACAGCGGCAGCACGTCCAGCAGACGGCCGGCGGACGTGACGTTGTGCACCACCAGGAGTACCCGTCGGCTCGTCGCCCGGCTGGCCCAGCGTTCCGAGTCCTCCCCGACCGGCACCCGTATCGCCGGACCGTCAGCCGATCCCACTCGCCGTCCCCTTCGTCAGCACTCGATGACGTTCACCGCGAGCCCGCCCCGCGCCGTCTCCTTGTACTTGACCTTCATATCCGCGCCCGTCTGCTTCATCGTCTTGATGACCTTGTCGAGCGAGACATGGTGGCGGCCGTCGCCGCGCAGGGCCATCCTCGCGGCGGTGACCGCCTTGACCGAGGCCATGCCGTTGCGCTCGATGCAGGGGATCTGGACCAGGCCGCCGACGGGGTCGCAGGTGAGGCCGAGGTTGTGCTCCATGCCGATCTCGGCGGCGTTCTCCACCTGCTCCGGGGAGCCGCCGAGGACCTCGGCGAGGCCGCCGGCGGCCATCGAGCAGGCGGAGCCGACCTCGCCCTGGCAGCCGACCTCGGCGCCGGAGATCGAGGCGTTCTCCTTGAAGAGCATGCCGATGGCGCCGGCGGCGAGGAGGAAGCGGATGACGCCCTCCTCGTCGGCGCCCGGGACGAACCGGGTGTAGTAGTGCAGGACTGCGGGGATGATGCCCGCCGCGCCGTTGGTGGGGGCGGTGACCACGCGGCCGCCCGCCGCGTTCTCCTCGTTGACCGCCATGGCGTAGAGGGTGATCCACTCCATGGCACGGGCGCCCGGGTCGCCCTCGGAGCGCAGGGCGCGGGCGGCGGTGGCGGCGCGGCGGCGGACCTTGAGGCCGCCGGGCAGGATGCCCTCCTGGGACATGCCGCGGGCCACGCACGCCTCCATGACCTGCCAGATCTCCAGCAGCCCGGTCCGGATCTCCTGCTCCGTGCGCCACGCCTTCTCGTTCTCCAGCATCAGGGCCGAGATGGACAGGCCCGTCTCCTGGGAGAGCCGCAGCAGTTCGTCGCCGGTGCGGAAGGGGTGGGTGAGGACGGTGTCGTCGAGCTTGATGCGGTCCTCGCCGACCGCGTCCTCGTCCACCACGAAGCCGCCGCCGACCGAGTAATACGTCTTCTCCAGCAGCGGATGGCCCTCGGCGTCGTACGCGCACAGCGTCATGCCGTTGGCGTGGTACGGCAGCGAGCGGCGGCGGTGCAGGATCAGCTGGGCCGAGTCGTCGAAGTCGATCTCGTGGCCGGGGCCGATCTCGGCGCCGAGCAGCCGCAGCCGCTTGGTGGTGCGGATGCGGTCCACCTCGGCGTCGGCCGTGTCGACGTCGACATCGCGCGGGGAGTGGCCCTCCAGACCCAGCAGCACGGCCTTCGGGGTGCCGTGGCCATGACCGGTGGCGCCCAGGGAGCCGAAGAGTTCGGCGCGGACGGACGCGGTGTGGGCCAGCAGACCCTCGTTCTTCAGCCGGCGGACGAACATCCGCGCGGCCCGCATCGGGCCGACAGTGTGCGAACTGGACGGGCCGATGCCGATCGAGAAGAGGTCGAATACGGAAATGGCCACCGGGGGACTCCTTCGTCGGCACGCCGGGGGAAGCGTGTGCCCGCCGGGGAAGCGTGCGGGCCGTGCAGGGGGTGGTGCGGGTGGTGCGTGGGTTGGTGCGGGTGGTGGGTGGCGGGGGCGCGCCAGGGCGGACGCGCCCCCGGGTCCGGGTTGCTCCGGGTTGCTCCGGATTACTTGGACAGGTGCGAGTACAGCGGGTGCTTGTCGGCCAGGGCGGTGACCCGGGCCTTCAGCGCCTCCGCGTCGTACGACGGCTTGAGCGTCTCCGCGATCACGTCGGCGACCTCGCGGAAGTCCTCCGCGGTGAAGCCGCGCGTGGCCAGCGCCGGGGTGCCGATCCGCAGACCCGAGGTGACCATCGGGGGCCGCGGGTCGTTCGGGATCGCGTTGCGGTTGACCGTGATGCCGACCTCGTGGAGCCGGTCCTCGGCCTGCCGCCCGTCCAGCTCGGAGTCGCGCAGATCGACCAGGACCAGATGGACGTCGGTGCCGCCGGAGAGGACGGCGACGCCCACCTCCCGGACATCGTCCTGGGTCAGGCGCTCGGCGAGGATCCTGGCGCCCTCCAGCGTGCGCTCCTGGCGCTCCTTGAACGCCGGGCTCGCCGCCACCTTGAAGGACACCGCCTTCGCCGCGATGACATGCTCCAGCGGACCGCCCTGCTGGCCCGGGAAGACCGCCGAGTTGATCTTCTTGGCCAGGTCGGCGGTGGAGAGGATCACGCCACCGCGCGGACCGCCCAGGGTCTTGTGGGTGGTGGTGGTGACCACATGGGCGTGCGGTACGGGCGAGGGGTGCAGCCCGGCCGCCACCAGACCCGCGAAGTGGGCCATGTCGACCATCAGGTACGCGCCGACCTCGTCCGCGATCCGGCGGAAGGCGGCGAAGTCCAGCTGGCGCGGGTACGCCGACCAGCCCGCGATCACCAGCTTGGGGCGGTGCTCCTTGGCCAGCCGCTCGACCTCGTCCATGTCGACCAGACCGGTCTCGGCGTCCACGTGGTAGGGCACCACGTTGTAGAGCTTGCCGGAGAAGTTGATCTTCATGCCGTGGGTCAGATGGCCGCCGTGCGCCAGGTTCAGCCCCAGGATGGTGTCGCCGGGGGAGAGCAGGGCGAACATCGCGGCCGCGTTGGCCTGGGCGCCCGAGTGCGGCTGGACGTTCGCCGCCTCGGCGCCGAAGAGCTCCTTCACCCGGTCGATGGCGATCTGCTCGACCACGTCGACGTGCTCACAGCCGCCGTAGTAGCGGCGGCCGGGGTAGCCCTCGGCGTATTTGTTGGTCAGGACCGAGCCCTGGGCCTCCATGACCGCCGCCGGAGCGAAGTTCTCCGAGGCGATCATCTCCAGGGTGGACTGCTGGCGGTGGAGTTCGGCGTCGACAGCAGCGGCGACGTCCGGGTCGAGCTCGTGCAGGGAGCTGTTCAGAAGCGACATCGAGGGTCCCGATCGAATAAGGAGGGTCAGTTTTCGGCGAAGGCGGTGTACTCGTCGGCGGAGAGCAGGTCCTCCGGCGCGCTCGTCACCCTCACCTTGAACAGCCAGCCGCCCTCGAAGGGGGCGGAATTCACCAGCGCCGGATCGTTCACCACGTCCTCGTTGATCTCGGTGACCTCACCGGAGACCGGCGTGTACAGGTCGCTGACCGACTTGGTGGACTCCAGCTCACCGCAGGTGTCACCGGCGGAGACCGTGGAGCCGACGTCCGGGAGCTGGACATAGACGACATCGCCGAGCGCGTTGGCCGCGAATTCGGTGATGCCGATCGTCGACACGCCGTCCTCGCCGGCGGCCGACAGCCACTCGTGCTCCTTGCTGTACCGCAGCTGCTGGGGGTTGCTCATGGTCCGATTCTCCTGGATACGGGGGAGTGCTTGGGAAACGGGTCTTAGCTGGTGGGATGCGACGTCGAGGGAGACGACGCCCAGGTGCCGGGGGGACGCGATGGACCGGGCCCCGCTCGTGCTCGGACAAGCACAGCGCTCGTGCTCGGACAAGCACAGCGCTCGTGCTCGGACAAGCTCGGCGCCGGCGCTGGGAGAAGCTCAGCGCTCGCGCTTGTAGAAGGGGAGTGCCACGACCTCGTACGGCTCCCGGGTACCGCGGATGTCCACGAAGACCCCCTCGGTGCCGGGCCCCGCGTACTCCGGGTCCACGTACGCCATCGCGATCGGCCTGCCCAGCGTCGGGGAGGGCGCGCCGGAGGTGACCCGGCCGATCGGTGAGCCGTCCGCGGCCACCACGGGGTATCCGGCGCGCGGCACCCGGCGGCCTGAAGCGATCAGGCCGACCAGGGTGCGCGGGGTGACGGTGTCCGCCTGGCGGGACGCGGCCTCCAGGGCCTCGCGGCCGACGAAGCCGCCCGGCTTGTCGAACTTCACCACCCGGCCGAGCCCCGCGTCGAAGGGGGTGGTGTCGGTGGTCAGCTCGTTCCCGTACAGCGGCATGCCCGCCTCGAGACGCAGGGTGTCCCGGCAGGAAAGACCGCAGGGCACCAGGCCCACCGGGGCCCCCGCCTCGGTCAGCGCCTCCCAGACCCGCTCGGCGTCGTCCGGCGCCAGGAACAGCTCGAAGCCGTCCTCGCCCGTGTAGCCGGTGCGGGCGATCATGGCGGGGACGCCCGCGACGGTGCCCGGCAGCCCGGCGTAGTACTTCAGCCCGTCCAGGTCGGCGTCGGTCAGGCGCTTCAGGATCCCCGCGGACTCGGGCCCCTGGACGGCGAGCAGCGCGTAGGCGTCGCGGTCGTCCCTTACGGTCGCCTCGAAACCGCCGGCCCGCTCGGTCAGCGCGTCCAGCACCACCTGGGCGTTGGCGGCGTTGGCCACCACCAGGAACTCCTCGTCCCCGAGGCGGTAGACGATCAGGTCGTCCAGGATGCCGCCCTCGTCGTCGCAGATCATGGTGTAGCGGGCGCGGCCCACGGCGAGCGCGGACAGCCGGCCGACCAGGGCGTGGTCCAGGGCGTCCCCGGCCTGAGGACCGATGAGAGAGATCTCACCCATGTGGGAGAGGTCGAAGAGCCCGGCGCGGGTGCGCACCGCGGTGTGCTCGTCGCGCTCGCTGCCGTAGCGCAGCGGCATGTCCCAGCCGGCGAAGTCGGTCATGGTGGCGCCGAGCGCGCGGTGCCGCGCGTCCAGCGCGGTACGGCGTGGGGTGGGCGGGGCGTCGGTCACGATTCAGGCTCCAGAGGTCGGGGTCGCGCCACGGCGAGGACGGACGGCAAGGACGCGTGCGTCCTCCCCATCTGTCATCGGAACCTGAGAGGTTCGCCGTGACGCCCGTAAGGGGCCCGACTTGCACCTTGGGTGGAGCCGCGCCCGCGCGGCCCGCTTTTCAGATCTGCCTCGTCCGCGCGGTATCGGGGCCTGAGAGATTCAAGGGAGGACTTGCTCCTTCGGCGCCCTGGACACCCGGCATTGGATGCCGATGACCAAGGACTCTCCCGCGCGGATTCAAGCGGCCGGTATGGAGTTGCGCGGACATCATCGCATGTATGGCCGAGAAGGGAAGCCCCGATCCGACCGGGTTCAGGCCGCCCGGTCAGGGGCAGCCTTGCCCGACATTACCTTTTCTTGACACTCTGCGGGTACGAGCAGCGTTGACCGACCTGGGAGGACGATCACGGTGCATGGGCAGGGAACGTACGCGACAACACAGAGGCTCCTGCCGGCGCGGCGTGGGCGCACCCCCTCCGGGCCGACGGCCCGCCCCGGTCGAAGAAGCGCGGTGCACGATTTGCGCGCCGGGGCGGAGGGTGGCGGCGCGGACCCGCGTGAGCTGCGCTTTCCGGCAGGGGATGTGCTGGTCGCATCCGGGCTGCCGGGCAGCGGCAAGAGCACGCTGATCAATCGGACGGTGCCGCTTCTGGACGAGACGGGCGCGGTCGTGATCAGGGTGGACTCGCAGAACACCCGCGAGGTGTGGGAGCGCCGGCTGCCCGGCTGGCTGCCGTACGCGCTCTACCGCCCGCTGGTCCGGTACGCCCACTACGCCGGGCTGCGCCGGGCGCTGCGCTCGGGCGCGAGCGTCGTGGTGCACGACTGCGGCGCGCTGCCGTGGGTCCGCCGCTGGCTGGCCCGGGACGTGCGGCGCCGGGGCCGCAGCCTCCATATGGTGCTGCTGGACGTGGGCGCCACGGAGGCGCTGGAGGGCCAGGCCGCCCGCGGCCGCGGGGTCTCCGCCTACGCCTTCGGGCGGCATCTGCGCGCGATGCGGCGGCTGATCACCGGGATGGAGGAGGGGCGGCCGCCGCGGGGGTGCGCGTCGGCGGTGCTGCTGGACCGGCCGACCGCGAGCGCGCTGCGCTGCATCTCCTTCGAGTGATCACGCCTCTCCTTCGAGTGGCCGGCGAGTGGCCGGCGAGTGGCCGAAAATCGACCATCGGCATCACACAGCGTGACGAGGGCGGGTCCGGGTGAGGTGGGGAAGTGCTGTGGAGATCGCCGCCGCCCCCTCCGGCCCCGGGCCGCCCAGCGGTTAGGGTGCTTCGGGCAGGTCGGACGAGATGGCGGTTGGACGAAGATGAGCTTCCCGGAGCAGTACGGAGTGGCCCCGGCGCACGGAGGATTCCCGGACGGCGGGTATGCCGCGCATCCGGCGTTTCCCGGCAATGAGCTCGAAGAGGTGATGGTCGCCTCCGTCGACGTCCCGGGCGCCGGAGCGCGCATCGTCGAGACGCTCTCCCGCAGCCACCTCTGGATTCCGCTGCCCAACGGCGGGGGTCCGGGCAGCCCGAGCCTCGATCTGCCCACGATGGAGATCGACGGCGGCGCGTATGTCCCGGTGTTCAGCTCCGAGCAGCAGTTCCTGCTGCTCGTCGGCTCCCATATGTCCTTCACCGTCGCCCCGGCCGTGGAGTTCGCCCGTGGGCTGCCGCCCCAGCTCGGCATCGCGGTGAACCCCGGTGGCGCGGTGGTCGTACCGCTGCCTCCGCCCGCCGTCCGGGAGTTGTGCCGCGCCGGGCGTACCGAGCTCGACGGCTCGGCCAACGGCGGCCGGGTGCGGCTCTTCGAACCGGACTGGCAGGACGAGCCGGTGGACTTCCTGGCCGCCGCCGGGATCGAGTTCGCCAAGGGCACCGGGGTGCGGACCGCCCGGCGCGCCCTGGCCAGCGTCGAGGGCGACGAACCGGCGCTCTTCGTCGGTGTGCAGCTCGACGAGCCCGGCCCCGAGGGGCAGGCGCGCGCGGTGGAGGCGCTGGGCCGCGCCCTCGGCTCGGTGCCGGTGCCGTGGAAGGTTCAACTGGTGCTGCTGGACGTGGCGCAGGGCGATCCGGTGGCCGACTGGATGCTGGGACGGGTGCGGCCGTTCTACGACCGTGACCTCTGACTCACCCCTGGGTCCGCTGCCGGGGCCCGTAAGCTGGTTTGATGACCTGGAGGGGTGCGAGCACGCTCCCCGGTGAGGTGTGGGCAAGGCTGAGAGAAGGGGCGGACCCAGGTGAGCGCGGGCGCGGATTGGGGGGCGGCGGCCGGCCAGGTTGAGCGAGCGTTGCAGCAGGTCGCTCCCGGCCGGTACGACGCCTACGAGGCGCTGCTGCACGCCATCGGCGAGGGCCAGGTCTGGATGCTGCTGTGGCACGGCGCGCCCGGCTCGCCCGACGCCCAGTACGGGAACATGGACGTGGACGGCCTCGGTTACGCCCCGTGTGTGACCTCCGCGCAGGAACTGGCCGCAAGTGGCTGGAACCGCGCGCATGAGGTGGTCGACGGACGCCTCATCGCCGACTCGCTCTACCGCGACCGCTACGGCCTCTGGCTCAACCCCCACGCCCGCGGTGGCGGAGTGGGCATCCCATGGCCGGATCTGCGCCGGATCGCGGGCGGTCTGGACCGGCTGCCCGCCGGGCCGCTGCGACTGTCCGAGCCCGCCATCGACATCCCCCAGTTCTACGCCCTGTTGGGGCAGAACGCGCATCGCACCGCCGCGGTGCGGTCGCTGCGGCGCGTCTGGGTGCAGCCCGCGCTGGGCGCCCCGTACCTGGCGATCGGCCTGGATCTGTACGACACCGGCGCGGCGTCGGTGCAGTCGGTGCGGGTGATGATGGAGCAGTCGATCACCGCCGTGCCGGACGGGCTGCCGGTCTCCACGGTCGCGCTCTCGGACGAGTACGACCCCGTCGCCATGTGGATGCGGGCCAACGCCCGCCCCTTCTTCGACCGTGACGCCTATGGCGCGACGTCCGCCGCGCCGCCGTCGTACGGCTACGGCTATCCGCCGCCGCGCCCCGCGTACTGAGCCGCCGCGCCCCGCGTACCGAGCTGTCGCGTCCCACGTACTGAGCCGCCGCGTTCCGCCGCGTACTGAGCCGCGCACCGATTGACGGGATTGCCCACCCGGCCTTCCGCCCCTATCGGGCCGAACATCACATTACGGGCGAGAGGTTACTGCTGCGTTCTCGTGTCGCGACCGTCCGTATAGCGGAGCGGTACTCCTCACATCACGGTTAGGCATCCATTGCCCGGGAGTACTGGCGGGTGATCACAAACGCGTTGAAGACTCCCGCTCCAAGGGGTGCGGTTCCTGCGTACGACCCCTTCCAGAAAGGTTCCGTACCAGAACGCGACTTTCACCCAGGTTGTGAACAAAGCCGCCACAGCGGCGAGTCGTGGGCCGGTCACCACCGGTCGAGAGGGGTCTCCACCACGATGACGGCACCATTGCACGGCACGAGCACGGACAGCGATCCGGTCGCGACTGCCGATGTAGCGGCGGATGTGGTCAAAGCGTCCGTCGAAGGCAGATCGCTGCGGCAGATCGCCTGGTCACGCCTGAAGCGGGACAAGCTCGCACTGGCGGGTGGCATCGTTGTCGTCTTCCTCGTGCTGGTGGCGATCTTCGCTCCGCTCATCGTGAGTCTGCTCGGGCATCCGCCCAATGAGTTCCACCAGGAGGAGATCGACCCGCTGTTCGGCACCCCGAAGGGGTCCCTGGGCGGTATCAGCCCGGACTTCCTCTTCGGCGTGGAGCCGTCCAACGGCCGCGACGTCTTCAGCCGGGTCATCTACGGCGCCCGGATCTCGCTGCTGGTGGCCTTCCTCGCGGCGGTGGTCGCGGTGGTCCTCGGCACCATCTTCGGCATCATCGCCGGGTACTTCGGCGGCTGGGTGGACTCGCTGATCAGCCGGGTGATGGACATGCTGCTGGCCTTCCCGCAGCTGCTCTTCATCATCTCCCTGGTCTCGGTGCTCCCCAACGATCTGCTGGGACTGACCGGCAGCGGGGTGCGCATCGCGATCCTGGTCTCGGTCATCGGCTTCTTCGGCTGGCCGTACGTCGGCCGCATCGTGCGCGGCCAGACGCTGTCGCTGCGCGAGAAGGAGTACATCGAGGCCGCGCGGAGCCTGGGCGCCGGCCGGCGCTACATCCTCTTCCGCGAGCTGCTGCCCAACCTGGTGGCACCGATCACCGTCTACACGACGCTGATGATCCCCACCAACATCCTCACCGAGGCCGCGCTCAGCTTCCTCGGCGCGGGCGTGAAGCCGCCCACCGCCTCCTGGGGGCAGATGCTCTCCAAGGCGGTCGGCACCTATGAGGACGACCCGATGTTCATGATCATCCCGGGTCTGGCGATCTTCGTCACGGTATTGGCCTTCAACCTCTTCGGCGACGGCGTCCGCGACGCACTGGATCCGAAGGGCACCCGATGACGGCGCGGCACACGGCCGCCCGGTCGTACTCGAACGCAATCAACGGCCCCTGCCACATCCGGCAGACGGCTCCCCAAGGTATTCCGCGGCGCCATGCTCAGGACCGCTCTAACCCGGAGGTTGCAGCAACTATGAAACGTTCGTCGAGAAGCAGGCGGATCGCCGGAGCGGCGGCTGTCGTCGGCGCTCTCCTGGCCACCGCCGCTTGCGGTGGGGGCGGTTCCGACGACGAGGGCTCGGGTGCCGGGTTCAACGCCGCGGTGAAGGGTGTCGCAGCCAAGTCCGCCAAGAAGGGCGGCACCCTCAAGTTCATCAACAAGCAGGAGTTCGACTCCCTCGACCCGCAGCGTCAGTACTACGGGTTCGCCTGGGACTTCTCCCGCTTCTACGCGCGCCAACTGATCTCCTACACGCCGAAGCCGGGCAACGCCGCGAACGAGCTGACCCCGGACCTCGCCACCTCCACCGGCAAGATCTCAGACGGCGGTAAGACCTACACCTACACCCTGCGCGACGGGATCACCTGGGAGGACGGCTCCCCGATCACGTCCAAGGACATCAAGTACGGCATCGAGCGCATCTGGGCCAAGGACGTCGTCTCCGGCGGCCCCGGCTATCTGCGCCAGGTCCTGGACCCCAAGGGCGAGTACAAGGGCCCGTACAAGGACAAGTCCAAGGACAAGCTGGGCCTGAAGGCGATCCAGACGCCGGACGACAAGACCATCGTCTTCAACCTCGCCAAGCCCAACGGTGACTTCGAGCAGATGCTCGCGATGCCGACCGGCTCCCCGGTGAAGGCGGACAAGGACACCGGCGCCAAGTACACCAACCGGCCGTTCTCCTCCGGTCCGTACAAGGTCCAGTCGTACGCCCCGGGCAAGAGCCTGTCGCTGGTCCGCAACCCCAACTGGAAGAAGGCGTCCGACCCGATCCGCCCGGCCCTGCCGGACAAGGTCTCGGTCACCTTCAACTCCAACCTCGAGGCGATCGACCGGCTGCTGATCAAGGGCGACTACGACGTCTTCCTCAGCGCCACCGGAATGACCCCCTCGGGCCGCAACGACGCCCTCAAGCACAACAAGGGCAACGTCGACAACATCACCACCAGCTTCGTCCGGTACGTCGACTTCACCACCAAGGTCAAGCCGCTCGACAACATCCACTGCCGCAAGGCGGTCATCTACGGCACCGACTACAAGTCGCTCCAGACCACCCGCGGTGGCCCGCAGGCCGGTGGTGACATCGCCACCAACATGCTCCCCAAGAGCGTGAAGGGCGCGGACGACTACGACCCGTACGGCATCGTCAAGCGCGGTGGCAAGGCGGACCTGGCCAAGGCCAAGGACGAGCTCAAGCAGTGCGGCAAGCCGGGTGGCTTCTCCACCAGCATCGTGGCCCGCAACGACCAGCCCGCCGAGGTCGACGCCGCCGAGGCGCTCCAGGCGTCGCTGAAGAAGGTCGGCATCAGCCTCAACGTGGAGCCGATCCAGGGCAGCACCTCCGCCAGCATCACCGGTTCGCCGGCGGTGATGAAGAAGCGCGGCTACGGCCTGTCCATGACCGGCTGGGGCCCCGACTTCCCGACCGGCCAGGGCTTCTCCCAGCCGCTGGTCGACGGCCGCTTCATCGAGCAGACCGGTAACTACAACGTCTCCGAGACCAACAACGCGGAGATCAACAAGTACTTCGACGACGCGCTCAAGGAGACCGACCCCAGCAAGGCCGGCGCGATCTACCAGAAGATGAACCACAAGGTCAGCGACCTGGCCGTGCAGATGCCGTTCATCTACGAGAAGAACATCACCTGGCGCAGCTCGCGGCTGACGAACGCCTTCTCGTCGGCGGCCTACAACGGCCGCTACGACTACTCCCAGCTGGGCGTCGTCAAGTGACGGCCGGTCACCCGATCCGCCGCACACGTTAACCATCGCCGCACCCGATAGGCCCGAAGGGCAGGTGATGGCCGCGGGCGGTGGCCCGTGATACCCCTCGACCGGGGTATCACGGGCCACCCCCGGGCCGCGCACAGTGCTTGCTTATCTCATCCGGCGCTTGTTCGCCGTCGTCGTGATGCTGTTGGTCGTCACCCTTACGACCTTCGCCATCTTCTTCGTGATCCCGAAGTGGGCCGGTGCCGATCCCGCGCTGCTGTTCGTCGGCAAGCAGGCCGACCCCGCGGCCATCGAGGGCATCCGGCAGAAGCTCAGTCTCGGTGATCCGGTCCTGGTGCAGTTCTGGCACTTCGTCCAGGGCCTGTTCGCCGGCCGGGACTACGCCAACGGCACGGACGTCACCCACTGCCCGGCGCCCTGCTTCGGCTACTCCTTCCGTACCGAGCAGGCGGTGTGGCCGCAGCTCACCGACGCCATGCCGGTCACCCTCTCGCTCGCCGCGGGCGCCTGTCTGCTGTGGCTGGTGGGCGGCATCACCACCGGTGTCGTCTCCGCGCTGCGCCGGGGCACCCTGTGGGACCGCTCGGCGATGACGGTCGCGCTGGCCGGTGTCTCGCTGCCGATCTACTTCACCGGTCTGCTCTCGCTGGCGATCTTCAGTTACTCGCTGAAGTGGGTCAACGTGGACTACAAGGGGTTCGGCGACGATCCGGCGATGTGGTTCGAGAGCCTGATCCTCCCGTGGATCACGCTCGCCTTCCTCTACGCGGCGATGTACGCCCGGCTCACCCGGGCCACCATGCTGGAGATCATGGGCGAGGACTACATCCGCACCGCCCGCGCCAAGGGTCTGCGGGAGCGGGTGGTCATCGGCCGGCACGCGATGCGCTCGACCTGGACCCCGGTCCTCACCCTGCTCGGTCTCGACCTGGGCGCGCTGCTGGGCGGCGCGGTCCTCACCGAGACCACCTACAACCTGCCCGGCCTCGGGCGGCTCGCGGTGAACGCGATCACCGAGAAGGACCTGCCGGTCATCCTCGGCGTCACCCTGATCGCGGCCGTCTTCATCGTGATCGCCAACCTCGTCGTGGACCTCCTGTACGCCGTCATCGACCCGCGAGTGAGGCTCGGATGACCGACCTGACCAAGCCCTCCGGACAGCCCGGGAACGGTGATCTGCCGGCCACCGGGACCGCCGCCGTGGGCGAGGTGGCCGCGGCGGGCTCGCCCGCCCCCACCGCCTTCCTCGAGGTGCGCGATCTGCGCGTCCACTTCCCGACCGACGACGGTCTGGTGAAGTCCGTGGACGGGCTCAGCTTCCGGCTGGAGAAGGGGAAGACGCTCGGCATCGTCGGCGAGTCCGGCTCCGGCAAGTCCGTCACCTCGCTCGGCATCATGGGGCTGCACACCGCGGGCCAGTACGGCCGCCGCAAGGCGCGGATCTCCGGTGAGATCTGGCTCAACGGCCAGGAGCTGCTGGGCGCCGACCCCGACGAGGTGCGCAAGCTGCGCGGCCGCGAGATGTCGATGATCTTCCAGGATCCGCTGTCCGCGCTGCACCCGTACTACACCATCGGCCGCCAGATCATCGAGGCGTACCGGGTGCACCACGAGGTCACCAAGCAGGTGGCCCGCAAGCGCGCGATCGAGCTGCTGGACCGCGTCGGCATCCCGCAGCCCGACAAGCGGGTGGACAGCTATCCGCACGAGTTCTCCGGCGGGATGCGCCAGCGCGCCATGATCGCGATGGCGCTGGTCAACAACCCCGAGCTGCTGATCGCCGACGAGCCGACCACCGCCCTGGACGTCACCGTCCAGGCGCAGATCCTCGACCTCATCCGGGATCTGCAGAAGGAGTTCGGCTCCGCGGTCATCATCATCACCCATGACCTGGGCGTGGTCGCCGAGCTCGCCGACGATCTGCTGGTGATGTACGGCGGCCGCTGTGTCGAGCGCGGCCCGGCCGACAAGGTCTTCTACGAACCCCAGCACCCGTACACCTGGGGGCTGCTGGGCTCGATGCCCCGTATCGACCGCGACCAGACCGAGCGGCTCATCCCGGTCAAGGGCTCCCCGCCCAGCCTCATCAACGTGCCGTCCGGCTGCGCCTTCCACCCCCGCTGCCCGTACGCCGATGTGCCGAAGGACAACATCACCCGCACCGAGCGGCCGGAGCTCACCGAGGCCGGGGGCGGCGGGCACTTCTCCGCGTGCCATATGACGCAGGAGGAGCGCACCCGGATCTGGACCGAAGAGATTGCGCCGAAGCTGTGACCGACACGAAGGATCCGAAGATGACGGTCCCGGAGAAGGCGACGACGTCGCCCGAGCCCCTGCTCAAGGTGTCGGGTCTGGTCAAGCACTTCCCCCTCAAGAAGGGGCTGCTCCAGCGGCAGTCCGGTGCGGTCCAGGCGGTCGACGGGCTCGACTTCGACGTCCGGCCGGGGGAGACCCTGGGCGTGGTGGGCGAGTCGGGCTGCGGCAAGTCCACCATGGGGCGGCTGGTCACCCGGCTGCTCGAACCCACCTCGGGCAAGATCGAGTTCGAGGGCAAGGACATCACGCATCTCAACACCGCCCAGATGCGGCCGATGCGGCGTGACGTCCAGATGATCTTCCAGGACCCGTACTCCTCGCTGAACCCCCGGCACACCGTCGGCGCGATCGTCAGCGCGCCCTTCCGGCTCCAGGGCGTCACTCCCGAGGGCGGGGTCAAGGCGGAGGTCCAGCGGCTGCTGGCGCTGGTCGGGCTCAACCCCGAGCACTACAACCGCTATCCGCACGAGTTCTCCGGCGGTCAGCGGCAGCGCATCGGCATCGCGCGGGCGCTGGCCCTCAAGCCCAAGCTGGTCGTGGCCGACGAGCCGGTCTCGGCGCTGGACGTGTCGATCCAGGCGCAGGTGGTCAACCTGCTGGACGACCTCCAGGACGAGCTGGGCCTGACGTATGTGATCATCGCGCACGACCTGTCGGTCATCCGCCATGTGTCGGACCGGATCGCGGTGATGTACCTGGGGAAGATCGTCGAGCTGGCGGACCGCAAGGACCTCTACGAGCGCCCCATGCATCCGTACACCAAGGCGCTGCTGTCCGCGGTGCCGGTGCCGGACCCCAGGCGGCGCGCCAAGCGCGAGCGGATCCTGCTCAAGGGCGATGTGCCCTCGCCGATCGCCCCGCCGTCCGGCTGCCGCTTCCACACCCGGTGCTGGAAGGCGACCGAGGTGTGCAAGAGCCAAGAGCCGCCGCTGGTGGCGCTGGCCACCGGCCACCAGGTGGCCTGCCACCACCCGGAGTCCGTGTCCGATGTGGAGCTACCGCCGGGTGGCTCCGACCAGGCGCCGCGGGAGAAGCCCGGTGCCGAGTCGGCACGGAAGGTGACGAAGAAGACCGACAGCTGAGACGGGACGGGGCCCGGACGGAGGCCGTGGGCGTCCGCGGATAACAATGGCGGGTGCCCACCGAACTGTTCACCCCGTCCGTCCAGCACGCCCTGGAAGTCGCCGGGATCTTCGTCTTCGCGATCTCCGGCGCCCTGCTCGCCGTCCGGAAGAACTTCGATGTCTTCGGCATGGCGGTGCTCGCCGAGGTCACCGCGCTGGGCGGCGGTGTCTTCCGTGACCTGGTGATCGGCGCGGTGCCGCCCATCGCCTTCACCGACCTCGGCTACTTCTTCACCCCGCTCGTGGCCACCGCCCTCGTCTTCTTCCTCCACCCCGAGGTCGAGCGGATCACGGCGTCCGTGGGGGTCTTCGACGCGGCCGGGCTGGGGCTGTTCTGCGTCGAGGGCACGATGAAGGCGCATGACTTCGGGCTCGGCCTCACCTCGTCCGTCACCCTCGGCATGGCCACGGCGGTCGGCGGCGGTGTGCTCCGCGACCTCCTCGCCCATGAGGTGCCCTCACTGCTGCGCTGGGACCGGGACCTGTACGCCGTCCCGGCCATCGTCGGCTCCTCGATAGCGGCGCTGCTGCTCCATTTCGACGCCCTTACGGCGGCCACGAGCGCGCTCGCGGCCGTCGTGGCGTTTGTGGTGCGGTTGGCGGCGATGCGGTTCGGCTGGCGGGCGCCGAGGGCGTGGAACCGGCGCAGTACGGCGACGGAGGAGCCCTGAGGCAGCCGGGCACTCCGCTTTCATTCCCTTGCGGTTATATAGCCGGGCGGCTATGTTGAGGGCATGGCCATACCGTTCGATGTGCTCGCGGAGCCGAGTCGACGGCAGATCCTGGACCTCCTGCTGGAGCGGCCCCGCCTGGTCGGTGAGCTGACCGAGCACCTGGGGCTCACCCAGCCGGGCACCTCCAAGCACCTGCGGGTGCTGCGCGAGGCCGGTCTGGTCCGGGTCCGCCGGGACGCCCAGCGCCGCTGGTACGAGCTCTGCCCGGAGCCGCTCGCCGAGGTGGACGCCTGGCTGGCGCCGTACCGTCGGCTGTGGGCCGACCGTCTCGACGCGCTCGAACGACACCTGGACACGATGCCGGAGCTCCCCGAGGTGACCGGCGAACCCGAGCCACTCGACACACGCGACGCACCCCCCGACCCACCCGACGGAGAAGCGCCATGAAAGACACCCTCGCCCAGTCCGACGGCGGCCGCTCGGCCCTGCGCCTCGAGCGCCGGCTCGCCCATCCCCCGGAGAAGGTCTGGCGGGCGCTCACCGAGCCCGCCCAGCTCGCCCACTGGTTCCCCTCAGAGGTCCAGATCGAGCTCGAGGTCGGGGGCAGGATGGGCTTCGTCTTCCCCGGGCGTGAGGGCCCGGACATGGACGGCGTCGTCACCGAGCTCGACCCGCCCCATGTCTTCGCCTTCACCTGGGGCGAGGACGAGCTCCGCTGGGAGCTGCGCCCCGAGGGCGACGGCTCCGTGCTGACCCTCACCCACACCTTCGGCGACCGCTTCGGCGCGGCCAGCTTCGCCTCCGGCTGGCACGCCTGCATCACGGGGCTCGCCGCCCTGCTCGGCGGCGAGGAAGTCGCCCGCGGCGACATGGCCGAACTGCACGAGCAGTACGTCGAGGCGTTCGGGCTCGCCGAGGGCACGGTGGAGACCACCGAGGACGGCGGCTGGCGGCTGCGCTTCGAGCGCCAGCTGGTCCGCCCCGCCGAGACGGCATGGCGGACGCTGACCGGCCCGGCCACCGACACCACCGCCGAACCGACGGCCGGAGCGCCGGTCCCCTCGGGCTTCCGCACGGACGCGGTCCCGGCGGGCCCGATCACCGAGGCGCGCCCGCCCCGGGTGCTCAGCTACGACTGGCAGCGCGGCGGCCACCCCGCCGGAACGGTCCGCTGGGAGCTCACCGAGGGCACCGGCCACGGCGCCCGCCTCATCCTCACCCAGACGGGCCCGGCGGCCGCCGACGCGGAACGCACCGAAGCCCGAAAGGCCTGGCGCCACCACATCGGCCGACTGGCCACGGAACTTCTCCGGATGAGCGCCTGAACGTCCAGCCCGTCCGGCGCCAACGCTCAGCCCGTCCGGCCGAGGACCGGGCCTGTGCGCGGCTGTGCCCCTGAACCTCGAGCCCACCCAATCCGGCCGTCCAGCGTTCGCGAACCCGCATTCCGGCCTGTCTGGCGCAGGGCCCGCATTTCGGCTCGTCTGGCGCTTGAGGGCCCAATCCGGCCCGTCTGGCGCAGGGGCCGGATTCCGGCCCGTCCGGCGCTTGAGGACTCAATCCAGCCTGTCTGGCGCTTGGGGACCCAAACCACCTCGCCTGGCGCCTGAGGGTCCAATCCAGCCTGTCCGGCGTTTGAGGGCCCTAGCCCAGCCCGTCCGGCGTTTGAGGACCGGGGTCTGGGGCGGAGCCCCAGTTTCGGGAAGGGGCGGGGTGGGGGAGCAACCGCCGTAGGCGCCCCCTCAGCCCTCGCCGAGGAACCCGCTGAGCGCGACGCCCAACTCCGCAGGCGCATCCTCCTGCACCAGATGCCCCGCCCCCTCGATCAGCCGAAGCCGCGCCCCCGGAATCCGAGAGGCAAGCTCCCGCCCCCGCTCCACCGGAATCCAAGAGTCATCCGCACCCCAGCAGACCAGCACCGGCAGCGAGATCTCCCCGTACCGCCCCTCGATCTCATCGGTGAAGCGCCGATCGTTCTGCGCGATCTGCCGGTAGAACGCGGCCTGGTCCTCAGGACCGCCGCACCACCCGTCCACGATCCGCTCCAGCACCCGCGGATGCAGCCCCGAGGCGCTCCCCGAGCGGACGTACTCGCGCACCAGCCCCCGATGCACCTCGGGCGACAGTTGCCCGAAGACCTCGTGGTGGGCGCCGATCAGGCGGTACGTGGGGGAGCCCCACGGGGACAGCGCGAGGGCGTTGACCAGCGCCAGCCGCCGATATCTCGCACCGTGCAGCAGATGCGCGCGCAGGGCGACGCAGCCGCCGAAGTCATGGGCGACGACGGCCGGTTCCGCCCCCTCCCCGGTCAGCCCCCACTCCTCGAGCAGCTCACCGAAGACCCGGCCCTGGGCGGCCAGCGAGACGTCCTGGTCGGCCCGCTTCTCGGAGGCCCCGTAGCCCGGCATGTCCCAGACGAACACCCGGTGCCGGTCGGCCAGCGCACGGGCGACGCCCCGCCACACGTACGACGAGAACGGCGTGCCGTGCAGCAGCACGACCGGCGGCGCGTCCGGTTCGCCGAACGCGGCCCAGCGGACCTCGCCGGAGGAGCTGAGGTAGGTGCGGTCCAGGTTCCACTCGGTCTTCCACTCAATGCCTGTCATGAGTAAAACCGTAGACACTCCTTACCATCGCTGTCGAGGGGTTACCGCGAGACGATCCGCGGAGGCGGCGCGAAAAGCCCCTGCGCAAACCACGCCCCCACGCACCCGGTACGCACCCCCACAACGCCTCGTAGAATCGAGGCCACCATGGTTTACCTCGATCACGCCGCCACCACTCCGATGCTCCCGGAGGCGGTGCAGGCGATGACCGCCCAGCTCGCCGTCACGGGCAACGCCTCCTCGCTGCACGCCGCCGGCCGGCGTGCCCGCCGTACCGTCGAGGAGTCACGCGAATCCCTTGCCGCCTCGCTGGGCGCCCGCCCGAGCGAGGTCGTCTTCACCGCCGGCGGGACCGAGGCCGACAACCTCGCGGTCAAGGGGCTCTACTGGTCCCGCAGGGACGCCGATCCGGCCCGCGTCCGGCTGCTCGCCAGCCCCGTGGAGCACCACGCCGTGCTCGACGCGGTCGACTGGCTCGCCGAGCACGAGGGCGCGCGGGTCGAATGGCTGCCGGTCGACTCCCTCGGCCGGGTCCATCCCGAGGCGCTGCGCGAGGCGATCGCCCGCGATCCCTCGGATGTCGCCCTCGCCACCGTCATGTGGGCCAACAATGAGATCGGCACCGTCCAGCCGGTCCGTGAACTCGCCGCCACCGCCGCCGAATTCGGCGTTCCGCTGCATGCCGACGCGGTGCAGGCGTTCGGTCAGGTCGAGGTCGACTTCGCCGCCTCGGGGCTGGCCGCGATGACCGTGAGCGGCCACAAGATAGGCGGTCCCTATGGCATCGGCGCGCTGCTGCTCGGCCGTGAGCACACCCCCGTGCCCGTACTGCACGGCGGCGGCCAGGAGCGCCAGGTGCGCTCCGGGACGCTCGACACCCCGGCCATCGCCGCCTTCGCCGTGGCCGGTGCGCATGCCACCGAGCACCGCGAGGAGTTCGCCCGCGAGATCGGCGCCCTGCGCGACGCGCTGATCACCGCCGTCCGTACCGCCGTACCCGACGCGGTCCTCGGCGGCGACCCCGACCCGGCGGGCCGGCTCCCCGCCAATGCCCACTTCGCCTTCCCCGGCTGCGAGGGCGATTCGCTGCTTCTGCTGCTGGACGCGCAGGGCATCGAATGCTCGACGGGCTCGGCCTGCACGGCCGGTGTCGCGCAGCCCAGCCATGTGGTCCTGGCCACCGGCAGCGACCCCGAGCTGGCCCGGGGCACCCTGCGCTTCTCGTTCGGCCACACCTCGACCAAGGCCGATGTGGAGGCCGTCGCGGAGGCGATCGGCCCGGCGGTGGAACGGGCGCGCGGGGCGGGGCTCAGCTGACGGCCCCGCCGACGGCCCCCGCCCGGACCGCCTCATCATAACCACGGAATTCGAATTGTTCCGGCGGCCATTTCACATAACCTACGGAACACCGATCTCCGCTTGAAATGGCGGAGAGCCGTGGGAAAGGATTTACCCGTCAACGAGACCTGTCATGCGCGGAAAGCGCACACAGGTTTTCTTCACGGGGAAATCCAGGAGTTCATCGATGTCGCAGCCTTCGCTGCCGCCGCACCACCAGCCGTCGCACCAGCCCCCGCAGCCGCGGGGGGTGCGGCGGCCGCCGTCGCGGGGGTGGCGCTCCAAGCCCGCCCTGAAGCTCATCGCGGGCGGGGTCCTCGCGGCCGCCCTGGTGAGCGGCTGCGGGTCCGGGGATGACGACGGCGGGGACGGGGGGTCGTCGTCCAAGGGCGCCCAGGCGAAGACGCTGGGCAAGGTCGCCATGCCGAAGGTCGGCAAGGAGACCAACACCATGGGCACCTGGGTGACCGACTCGGCCTTTGTGAAGGGCGACGTCAACAAGCTCGTCGGCTACTCGCTCGACGGCGCCAAGTCCAAGTGGCAGATTCCGCTCGGCGGACAGCTCTGCTGGGCCTCACCGCATATGACCAAGGACGGTCTGACCGCGATCCTGTTCCGGGACGGCGCGGGTGAGGACGCGCTGTGCACCAAGGTCGGGCTGGTCGACCTGAAGAAGGGCAAGCTGGTCTGGCAGAAGGAGGGGTCGGACAGCGAGGGCAACGCCGGGGTGCAGTTCGACGAGGTCACCATCGGCGGTGGCACCGTGGCCGCGGGCGGCACCGGCGGCGGGGGAGCCTGGTCGCTCGACGGCAAGCCGCTGTGGAAGCCCGCGTACCTCGCGGACTGTGACGACGACGGCTACGCGGGCGGCGAGGACAAGATCGTCGCGATTCGCGGCTGCGACAGCAGCGAGGACTCCAGCGAACAGCGGCTGGAGGTCCAGACGGTCGATCCCAAGACCCGCGACGTGCTCTCCTCCTACAAGCTGGACGAGAAGGTCGAGTACGCGCATGTGATCTCCACCGCGCCGCTCGTCGTGGCCGTCGACACCGGCGACTCGGACGCCGGGACCGGCGCCACGGACATCCTGACCATCGACGACAGCGGCAAGCAGGGCAAGCTGCTCAGCACCATCGACGTTCTGGCCAAGGGGTACCAGCCCAACTGCCCGGCCACGAGCGTGGAGGGCTGCACCGAACTCGCCCTCGACAAGGCGAGCAGCACCCTCTACCTCTCCTCGGAGGTGGATGTGGACCACGGCGGCCCGGGGGACCGGATCTCCGGCCTGAACCTGAAGACCGGCAAGGAGACCGGGAAGACGAAGATGGCGGAGAGCCGGTCGCTGATCCCCATCCAGACCGATGACGACGGCTCCCTGATCGCCTATCTGGGCTCCATGTACAGCGAGGCCGGCGGGGTCGTGCGCGTCGATCCCAAGACCTTCGCGATGGAGACGCTCCAGACCCACCCGGACGACATGAAGGACGTCGAGTCCGACATGGACACCTACGGCGAGTGCACCATGATCTACACCGGCAAGAAGCTCTACATCGGCGACAGCAAGGCGAGCAGGCCCACCAGCGACAGCGCGGCCCGTCCGCTCGCCATCGTCTTCGGAGCCTGAGTCAGGTCCGTCGCTTCGCCGTCCGTGTCACGCGCACCGCTCGCACCAGCCGTATATAGCGGTCCCAGTCCCAGTGGCGGCCGGGGTCGGTGTGATCGGTGCCCGGCACCTCCACATGGCCGACGATGTGCTCACGGTCCCGAGGGATGTCGTACCGCTCGCAGATCGACGCGGTCAGCCGTGCCGAGGCGCGGTACATCGCGTCCGTGAAGGAGCTCGGCTCGCTCACGAACCCCTCGTGCTCGATGCCGATACTGCGCTCGTTGTACGAGCGGTTGCCCGCGTGGAACGCCACGTCCAGCTCCCGGACCAGCTGCGCGATATGCCCGTCGCGGCGCACCACATAGTGCGCCGCGGCGCGGTGTCCGGGGTCCCGGAAGACCCGCACCGCGTCGTCGAAGCTGCCCTGGACCACATGGATCACCACCCGGTCGATGGTGTAGTCGTCCGGGCGGTCCGCCCGCCGCCAGTTCGCGCCCGAGGCCGCGATCCACTCCGCGCCCGGCTGGTCGACCGCCCCCGCCTTGCGGGGCTTGTCGATCCCGGGCAGCCGCCACCACATCCGGGCCAGCTCGTCCCGCGCGGCATAGGCCCCGACACCCGCCCCGAGACCGGCCGCCGAGCCGCCGATCAGGAGGGTGCGCCTGCTGACGCGGCGTCCACCGCCGGTCGTGGTCTCGCTCACGGAACGCTCAACGCGCGGGGGAGGGCGTCGGGTTCCGGCCGTGGGGATCATGGCGAGAACCCTTCGTTCCGGGCGGTGGCCCTCTGGCCGTCCGGGTAGATGAACGTTGAACTGTCTCTTGGGCCCCGCGCCTCCCGTACTTCCCGGTAGCTCTCCGTACCGTGGAGTGCGTCCGCCGGAATGTATCCGCCCCGAATGTATCCGCCGGAATGTGTCCATCCGCTCGACGAGGAGCTGACGGTATGCGCATCGGATTCGCCCTTCCCCAGTTCGGTCCGCTCGCCCACCACCCCGAGGACATCGCGCGGTTCGCGCGCCAGGCCGAGGAACTCGGCGCGGACAGCCTGTGGGTCGGGGACCGGCTGCTCGCCCCGGTCGACCCGATCGTCGGCTACGCGGGCACCGATGTGATCCCGCCCGAATTCCGAGCCGCGCTGGACCCCTTCGCCGTACTGGCCACCGCCGCCGCGGCCACCGAGCGGGTCGAGCTCGGCACCGATGTCATCAATGCCCCCTGGTACCCGCCCGCGCTGCTCGCCCGCACCCTCACCACCATCGATGTGCTGAGCGCGGGCAGGCTGCTGGTCGGGCTCGGCACCGGCTGGTCGCCCGAGGAGTACGAGGCGGTGGACGTCCCCATGGCCGAGCGCGGCCGGCGCCTCGACGAATGCCTCGACGCCCTGGACGCCTGGTGGACCCGGAACCCGGTCGAGTACCGCGGGCACCACTGGACCGTGCCCGCCTCCCACGTGGACCTCAAACCGGCCTCGCGCCCCCGCCCGCCCGTCTACCTCGCCGCCTTCGCGCCCGCGGCCATGCGCCGGGTGGCCCGGCGCGCCGACGGCTGGCTGCCCATCGCGGTCGTCCCCGCCGCGTCCGGAGCGCCCGACCCCGTCGCCGACCTCGCCGAACGGCTGCCCGGGGTGCGGGAAGCGGTCGAGCGGGAGGGCCGGGACCCGGCGGCATTCGACGCGATCCTGCGGGTCAATCCGAGCGCCGACGCCTCCGTGGACGACATCGCGACGACCCTGGTCCGGGCCCAGCGGGAGGCGGGCATCCAGCACGCCTTCGTCGATCTGATCTACCTCGGCAAGGACGCCGACCAGGCCCTGGCCCTCGTCCAGCGGGTGCTGGAGCGGGCGCGGGCGAGCTGAGCGGGGCGGTGGCCGGCCGCCCCATACCCATTTAGCCGTCGCCCATGCGGCGACTTATGCTGGCCGGGTTATGACTGACTTCCCCGGTGCGCCCACAGGTCCCCGCGACGGCCGTCGGCTGCGCGTCCTCGCCGCCATGTCCGGAGGTGTGGACTCCGCGGTCGCCGCCGCGCGGGCGGCCGAGGCGGGCCACGATGTGACCGGCGTCCATCTCGCGCTCTCCGCCAACCCGCAGTCGTTCCGCACCGGCGCCCGTGGCTGTTGCACCATCGAGGACTCGCGGGACGCCCGGCGGGCCGCCGATGTGATCGGGATCCCCTTCTACGTGTGGGACCTCGCCGAGCGCTTCCGTGAGGACGTGGTCGAGGACTTCATCGCCGAGTACGAGGCGGGCCGCACCCCCAATCCGTGTCTGCGCTGCAACGAGAAGATCAAGTTCGCGGCGCTGCTGGACAAGGCGCTCGCCCTCGGCTTCGACGCCGTCTGCACCGGGCACTACGCCACGGTCGTGGAGCGCGCGGACGGCTCACGCGAGCTGCACCGGGCCAGCGACATGGCCAAGGACCAGTCCTATGTCCTCGGCGTGCTCGACGAGCGCCAGCTCGCCCACGCGATGTTCCCCCTCGGCGACACCCTGACCACCAAGGACGAGATCCGCGCGGAGGCGGAGCGGCGGGACCTGGCCGTGGCCAAGAAGCCCGACAGCCATGACATCTGCTTCATCGCCGACGGCGACACCCAGGGCTTCCTGGCCCGGCACCTCGGCACCGCCGAGGGCGACATCGTCGACGAGGGCGGGCACCGGCTGGGCACCCACGAGGGCGCGTACGGCTTCACCATCGGCCAGCGCAAGGGGCTGCGCATCGGCCATCCGGCGCCCGACGGCAAGCCGCGCTATGTCCTGGACATCTCCCCGGTGGACAACACGGTCACGGTCGGTCCCGTCGAGGCCCTGGACGTGACCGCCCTCACCGCCATCAAGCCGCGCTGGTGCGGGGCCCCTCCGGCGGGTCCGGGCAGGTACACCGCCCAGTTGCGCGCACATGGCGGCGAAACCGAGGTGATGGCCGAGCGAATCGGGGAAACCGAGCTGCGGGTGACCTTCACCGAGCCGGTGCGGGGCGTGGCGCCGGGGCAGGCGATCGTGCTCTACGACGACACCCGGGTGGTCGGCTCCGCGACCATCGCCGCGACCGAGCGGGCCCAGGCGGTCGCCTCGTAGCGGCGCGGCGGTGCCGGCGGTGGCGCCGGTGCTGGAAGGCCTCGGAGGCCTCCGGAAGCCTCTGGAAGGCCGCAGAGAATTCCAGGGCGATATCCGCTTTTGGTGAGAAAGAAGCCGAAAGTCAGGATTGGGTGGTTGATCTCCGTTTGGCGCGATCAGTTTTTCTTAAATTAACGTGCGTCCGGTCATTCCGGTGGCATGCGTCACGTGAATCTGGGAATGCGCCCCGCGGACACGGGTGCCGTGGTCCGCTGTCTCAGCACCGGAGGTTCCGTTATTTCTGCGCAACCTGTACAGAAATTTGGCGACAATCCAGTTGATGTCAGGGACACTGATCACTACACAGAGGAGTACGTACCCAGCTTCGTAGAAAAGTGGGACTCGCTGATCGACTGGGACCGGAGGGCGGACAGCGAGGGTACGTTCTTCATCGACCTGCTGCGCGAGCGCGGCGTCAAGAAGGTCCTGGACGTGGCCACCGGGACCGGCTTCCACTCGGTCCGGCTGCTCGAGGCCGGATTCGAGGCCGTGAGCGCCGACGGCAGTGCCGAGATGCTCGCCCAGGCATTCTCCAACGGGCTCAAGCACGGTGACCACATCCTCCGCGTCGTCCAGGCCGACTGGCGCTGGCTCAACCGCGACGCCCATGGCGAGTACGACGCCATCGTCTGCCTCGGGAACTCCTTCACGCATCTGTTCTCCGAGCGTGACCGGCGCAAGGCGCTCGCGGAGTTCTACGCCATGCTCAAGCATGACGGAATCCTGATCCTGGACCACCGCAACTACGACGCGATCCTTGATCGCGGCTACAGCAGCAAGCATGTGTACTACTACTGCGGAGAAGACGTCGCCGTCGAACCGGAGTACGTGGACGAGGGGCTGGTGCGCATGCGCTACAGCTTCCCCGACGAATCCGTCTACCACCTCAACATGTTTCCGCTGCGCAAGGACTACACGCGCAGGCTGATGGAGGAGGTCGGCTTCCAGCGGATCGAGACCTACGGCGACTTCCAGCACACCTACCGGACGGAGCGGCCCGACTTCTTCATCCACGTCGCGGAGAAGGAATACCGCACGACGGAGGAGCCGGTCGGCCCGATCGGGTCGGTCACGGCGAACGGGGAGTACTCGGGAGCCGTGGGCACCGCCCGCGAGTACTACAACTCCGCGGACGCCGACGCCTTCTACTGGAGTGTCTGGGGCGGCGAGGACATCCACATCGGCATCTACGACCGGCCCGACGAGCCGATCGCCGAGGCCAGCAGGCGCACCGTGGCCCGGATGGCCGGGCAGCTCGACCTGACGGAGTCCTCCGTCGTCCTCGACCTCGGAGCGGGCTTCGGCGGCTCGGCGCGCTATCTGGCCGAGACGTACGGCTGCCGCGTCATGGCGCTCAACCTCAGCGAGGTGGAGAACGAGCGGCATCGCGCGCTGAACGCCGAGCGCGGGCTGACCGAGGCCATCGAGGTGATGGACGGCTCCTTCGAGTCCATCCCGCTGCCGGACGACAGTGTCGACGTCGTCTGGTCCCAGGACGCGTTCCTGCACAGCGGCAACCGCGCCCGCCCCCTGGAGGAGGCCGCCCGCGTGCTGCGCCCCGGCGGTCACCTCATCTTCACCGACCCCATGGCGGCCGACGGCTGCCCCGCCGAAACCCTCCGCCCCATCCTGGACCGCATCCATCTGGAGACCATGGGGTCGCCCGAGTTCTACCGCCACGAACTGGCGCGGCTCGGCTTCATCGAGGTCGGCGGCGGCTTCCAGGAGCACCGCGAGCATCTGATCACCCACTACGCCCGGGTGCTGGAGGAAACCCGGCGGCAGGAGGCGGACGGCCTGACGGAGCAGGTCAGCGCCGACTACCTCACCCATATGAAGAAGGGGCTGAGCAACTGGGTCGAGGGCGGCGGCAACCGCCATGTGACCTGGGGCATCTTCCACTTCACCCGCTGATCCCCAACCCCTGACCCCCGACCCCTGACCCCGTCGGGTGGCCGGTGGCGGATTCGACACCCGCTGCCGGCCGCCCGGGGCGCGCGGCAGGGGCGGCCGGGGACTTCCTCGCCCGGCACTCGGGCGAGGAGGATCAGCACATGCGGATTCTGATAGTGACCGCCGGTTCGCGCGGGGACGTCGCCCCGTACACGGGTCTGGGGCGGCGTCTGCTGGAGGCCGGTCATGAGGTGACCGTGGCCGCGCACCCGCCCTTCGCCGGGCTCCTCGACGGATGCGGCCTGGACCACCGGCCGTTGCCCGGCGATCCACGGGAGTTGATCCGCGCCAGGGCGCGGGCGGCCTCGTGGGAGGAGGCACGGGCGGCGATGGCGGCGTTCCTCGACCGGCTCGCCGACGGGGTGGCGGCGGCGGTCGCGGACGGGGCCGACCTGGTGCTCACCGCGTTCGGCCCGGCGGCGCTCAGTCGGGCGGCCGGTGAGGCGTCCGGCACCCCCGTCATCGGCACCTTCCTCGCACCGGCCTGTGCCACGAGGGAGTTCCCGCTGGCCGGCGCCACGGACGCCGAGGACCTCGGGCCGGACGGCAACCTGGCGGCGGGGCAGCGGCTGCTGGCGGACGCCGGAGCCCTCCAGGCGGACGCCGTGGCGGGGCTGCGCACCCGGCTCGGGCTGCCGCCCGCCACCTCGCGGACGACGGGAGCGGACCTCCGGCCGGTCTTCCACGGCTTCAGCCCGCTGGTCGTACCGCGTCCGGCGGACTGGCCGTCCGGGGTCGAGGTCGCAGGCTACTGGTGGCCCGCCCGGCCCCGGGACTGGCGGCCCCCGGCCGAGCTGGCCGACTTCCTCCAGGCCGGTCCGCCGCCGGTGTTCATCGGGTTCGGCAGCATGGCGCCGGGCGAGGGTGAGCGACTGGGCGAGCTGGTGACGGCGGTGGTGGCCCGGACGGGGGTGCGCGCGGTGGTGCAGGCGGGGTGGGCCGGGCTGACGGCGGCCGGGGACGACGTCCTGGCGATCGGCGACGTCCCGCACGACTGGCTGTTCCCGCGCACCGCCGCCGTCGTCCACCACGCCGGAGCGGGCACCACCGCGGCCGGACTGCGCGCCGGGGTCCCCGCGGTGCCGGTGCCCGCCATGGCCGACCAGCCGTTCTGGGCAGCGCGCCTCCACCAACTCGGCGTCGCGCCCCGGCCGCTGCCGCTCGACACGCTCACCGCCGAATCCCTCGCCGCGGCGATCACGACCTGCCTGACCGAACCCGCCCTCCGCCACCGGGCGGCCGAGCTCGCCGGCGCGATCGGCGATGAGGACGGCGCCGCGGCGGTGCTGACCCACATCGGCGTGGTGGGCAGGGGGTAAGGCCGGGCGCGGCGGCAGGGCGTCCAGGGGCCCGGCGGGTCTTGACGCCTGCGGCGGGCTGCTCCCCTCCCCGCCCCTTCCCGAAACTGGGGCCCTGCCCCAGACCCCGAAACCGGGGCGGGGCTCTGCCCCGAGCCCCGAAACGGGTTCTGCCCCAGACTCCGAAACGGGCCTTGCCCCAGACCCCGGAATCCGGGCTCCGCCCCTTCCCGCCGCATCGGTATGCGGCTGCGCCGCGTGGCAGGGGCTTGGCCCCCGGGCCACGGGGTCCAGGGGCGGAGCCCCTGGTTACGGGAAGGGGCGGGGAGGGGAAAGATCCGCCGCACGGCGCGACCCGTGGCGCGAGGCAGCGAGGGTGTCCGACCCGGCTCGTAAAGTGATGCGCATGAATATCTGCGTCTTCTGCTCCGCCGCCGACCTCGACGACCGTTACACCGCCCCCGCCCGCGAGTTCGCCGAGCTGATCGGCAAGGGCGGGCACACGCTGGTCTGGGGCGGGTCCGACGTCGGGTTGATGAAGGTGATGGCGGACGGGGTGCAGGAGCACGGGGGGCGGCTGGTCGGGATCTCGGTGGAGTTCCTCGCCGCCAAGGCCCGGGAGAACGCCGACGAGATGGTGATCGCCAAGGACCTCGCCGAGCGCAAGGCGCAGCTGCTCGCCCGCGCCGACGCCGTCGTGATCATGGTCGGCGGCACCGGGACGCTGGACGAGGCCACCGAGATCCTGGAACTGAAGAAGCACGGACTGCACATCAAGCCGGTGGTGCTGCTCAACGCGGCGGGGTTCTACGACGGCCTGAAGCAGCAGTTCCAGCGGATGGAGGAGGAGGGGTTCCTGCCCCGGCCGCTGAGCGAGCTGGTCTTCTTCGCGGAGAACGGGGTGGAGGCCATGACGTATCTGGAGTCCGTCTGACGCGGGTGCCGCTGGAGGCATGCATCCGCTGAATGCCCTCTACCGAAGCGCGAGAGCAAGGCGACACACTGTGCGCCGGAGATCAGCGGTGTCCGGAGGCAGACGTGAGCATGGCAGCGGTGCCGTGGGGCCTGACGCGTATGAGGCCCTACCCCGAAGCAGTGGTCCTTCCCGCTGCGGAGGTCGTCCTCGACTCGGAGACGCAGACCGGTCGATGGGTCGGCTCGGACGGTCTGGGCATGCCCTTTACGAGCAAGCACAAGAGGTCCGAGACGAGCAAGGAAACCCAGACCAAGACAAGCCTGGACGGTAACCCGGATCAAGGCAGTGACCAGGAAGGCGACACGGATTGACTCCGGCCGCCCCCATCCTCGTTGTCTCACAGGCGGATGATGCAACCGCCGATTCCGTAATCGAGGAACTGAACCGGCGCCGCGTCCCGGTCGTACGCATGGACCCGGGCGACTTCCCCACGGACCTCTGCGTCGCGGCCCACCTGGACAACGACGGGTTGCGGGGGAACGCGCGGACGCGAACTCGGGTCACCGACCTTGGTCGGGTCCGATCCGTGTACTGGCGCCGACCGCGCCCCTATGCAGGTCCCCCCGGACTGGGAGACCAGGACGCCCGCTGGTGCCGGGAAGAGGCTCGCTACGGTCTCGGGGGTATCCTCGCTTCCCTCCCTGGCGCGTACTACGTGAATCACCCGTGGCGGAACCGGGACGCGGAGCACAAGCCCGCCCAGCTCGCCACTGCGGCGCGTTGCGGCTTTGATATCCCGCCGACTCTCCTCACGAACGTCGAGACCGCCGTCAGGGAGTTCGCCCGCGACCACGGCTCAGTCATCTACAAGCCACTGCGCAGCACGGACTACCAGGGTGCCGATGGCCGGGCACTGACGGTTTGGGTCGAAGAAGTCGATCCCGCCGACCTGAACGCCGACGTCGGCCAGACCATGCACCTGTTCCAGAAACGTGTGCAATCCGTCGCTGATCTACGGGTGACCGCCGTGGGCGAGAAGATCTTCGCGGTCCGGATCGAGGGTTCGCCCGGCCTGGACTGGCGGCGCCATTACGACGCCCTGTCGTACTCGCTCATCGATGCGCCGCCGGAATTGGCCAAGAGCGTGCGCCAGTATCTGGACGCGTTCGGGCTCGTCTTCGGAGCCTTCGATTTCGGCGTGGACCGGGATGGCCGAATCTGGCTGTACGAGTGCAACCCAAACGGTCAATATGCGTGGTTCCCTGAATCGATCACAGACAAGATCATCACCGCCGTCGCCGACCAGCTCCAGCACGCAGGAGAACCCCGTGCCCGCTGACCCCGCCGCGCTCCGCCTCGCCCTGGCCGAGGAGATTGCCGCCGCCAATCCCGCCCTTGACCCCGGATGGCGCGCCGCCGTCGCCGCTGTCCCCCGCGAGTTGTTCCTCGGCGCCGCGGCTTTCCGCCCCACCGGCAGCGGATGGGAACCCGTGCACCGGGCCGAGGTCGGGGAGGACGAGTGGCTGCGGATGGTCTACTCCGACCGGACGTGGGTCACCCAGGTCCAGGAGAAAGACGCCGCCGACGCCACGGGCCCCGTTTCCGGCAGCCCCACGTCCTCGGCGACTCTCCCCTCCCTTGTGGTACGTACCGCCCAGGTTGCGGAACTGCGCCCCGGTCAGAAGGTTCTCGAAGTGGGCACCGGCACCGGCTACTCCACCGCCGTCCTGTGCCACCGGCTCGGGGCGGGGAACGTCGTCAGCATCGAGTACGACTCCACCCTCGCCACAAGTGCCGCCGTGCACCTGAGCGAGGCCGGGTGCAGCCCGACTCTCGCGGTCGGAGACGGTCTCAAAGGGTGCAAGGAGCACGCCGACTACGACGCGATCATCGCCACCTGCTCCGTACGGTCCATCCCGCACTCGTGGTTCTGGCAATTGAACGACGGCGGAACGATCACCACCACTATCTCCGGCTGGATGCTCGCCGCCGGAATGATCCGTCTCGCCCTCGACGACGAGGGAACCGCCCATGGACGGTTCACCAGCGACACAATCACCTATATGTTGGCCCGCCCCCACGAGCGGCCCCCGTCCCCATCCTTCTTCCGACTGGACGGTGACAACCGTCGTACACGTCTGGACCCCGGGCTCCTCGAGGACTGGGCAGGACGGTTCGTCGCCCAACTCGCGGCACCCTCTGCCGAGCTGATGACCACCACCTCCGGCATCATCCTGCGCGACGTAGCGACAGGCTCACAGGCGTGGACCGAACCCGACAGTGAGGGGTGGACGGTGCACCAACACGGACCGCTCCGCCTCTGGGACCAAGTGGAACAGGCTCTTCTCCAATGGCGGAAAGCGGGAGGGCCGGACCTGACGCAGTTCGGGATGACCGCCACGCCCTTCGAACAGACCGTATGGATCGGCTCACCGAAGGGTCCGAATTGGCGGCTCCCCGTCTGACCGTCGCACACTCCGACGGCAACGTGTTAGTTCGGCAACCGGTCAAAGTGTCCGTGCTTGACGCCGAAGATGAACGTGCGGAGCGCGACCCTGTCGGTATGGAGAACGGCGCCGGGTTCCAAACTCTCCCGGATGGCTATGCCACTGTCGTCGGCGGCGACCTCTATGCAGTTGTTGCCGCCGCCGCCGCAGAAGGACGACCGCTGCCAGGTGTACTCGTGCACTGACGGCTCCTCTCACATCTCACGGGCGATGGAGCGGATGAGCTTCTGCGACTCGTCGGCGGGAAGCGCGGAACCCTCCATCAGGTCCAGCAGTGCACGATAGTTGGCGATTGGAGTGGGGGAGTCAACGAAGTGGGGGCCGTACGCCGAGTCCAGTTGAACTGTGTCGAGCTGAGGGACGGCCCCCTCTGCGTAGAGGACGGACTGTCCGGCGCCGTGAAAGCTGCCCGCGCTGAACGGAATGACCAGCAGTGTGATGTTGTCGCGGCTGGCAGAGTCGGCCAGGTACTCAAGCTGCGACCGAGCCACTTCTGGCCCGCCGAACTGCATGCGCAGCGCCGCCTCGTGGATGATGCCAACGTACGGGGTGGGATGCTCTCGGTCGAAGATGCCTTGACGGGCGAGACGGTGCGCGACGCGTAGCTCGATCTCCAGACGCGGCAGTTTGGGGACCACGAGATCGAAGAGCGCCCGTGCATGATCTTCGGTCTGCAACAGTCCCGGAAGGTGCACCGTCTGTGCCGTACGGATGCGTGTGGCGTAGTTCTCGATCTCAGAGATGTCCAGGAACCCGTCCGGTAGCTTTCCCTTGTATTCCTGCCACCAGTGGTCGTTCCGACGGCTTCCTGTCATCGATGCCAACGCACTGACGAGTGCTTCATCGGCGCATCCGTAGTTGCAGGCCAGTTGGCGGACCCGTTCTTCGCTCAGTCTCGTCCGCGCCGCCTCCACGTTGGAGATCATTGTCCGGTCGGCGCCGAGCATGGCGGCGGCTTGTTGGATGGAGATCCCTGCCTGTTCGCGCATGCGTCGGAGTTCTGTCGCGAGGCGGCGCTGACCGCAAGTCGGAGCGCTTCTTGGTGACATGGGTCCTCTTTCTGTTACGCGGGGTCAGTCTGGCAGGGGTGCCAAGGGGCGGCCTAGTGAGTCAAGTGCAGATTCACTCGTTTGTGTTTGCCGACTCATAAGTTACTCACGATGCTCTACGTTTGTGAGGCAAGCCACTCGCTTCTCGCTCCAACGAGCGGGTGGCGGCGACCACGAACACACCCTCGTACCGCGATCGAAAGCCCCGCACCGGAGGTGCCGCGTGACCCCGTTTCCGCCACCGCTGCTGTTCACCGAGCCCTGGGAGTACGAACTCCGCTTCCCCCGTGACCCGCGCGGCCCGGGGATCGTCCGGGCCACCCTGCGCGCCGTGCTGACCGCGCACGGCCTGCGTGAACTCATCGAGCGGGCCGCGTTGTTAACGTCCGAGCTGACCACCAACTCCGTCCGCTATTCCGACAACTGGGCCTCCGTACGCCTGCTCTGGATGCACCCCGTCCTCCGGATCAGCGTCACGGACACCAACCCCGAACTGCCCGAGCCACTGAAGCCGTCGGCGGAGTCGGTGTCGACCGAGTTGGAGAAGGGGCGCGGCCTGTTCATCCTCGACGTCCTCGCCGACCGCTGGGGCGGCTGTGCCATCGGAGAAGAGCCGTTCGGTCTCGGCGGCAAGACGCTGTGGTTCGAGTTGTACTGCGGTGGGCCGCCGCCGGCACCGGTTCCGGCCCTCGCCGCCTGATCCTCCGGAGCGCCGGACTCCCGCGCCGCACCACCCTGGCCCCGTTACAGTGAGCGCCGCGCCCGTTACAGGATGGGAGCGCCCGGCGGGAAGTCCGCGCGGGTTTCGGGCATGGGATCGCGCCAAGCCCGGACCGTCGGCGGGGCGCGTCCGGCGGTGAGGCAAGCTGGGGAGCATGGGAACGCATCTGATCACTGGGGCAGGCTCGGGCATCGGCGCGGCGGTCACCGAGCGGCTGGCCGAGCGCGGCGACGAGCTGTGGCTGCTCGCGCGGGACGCCGGGCGGGCGAAGGAGCTGACGGAGCGGTTCCCGGGGGTGCGGACGGTCGTCGGCGACCTGGCCGACCCGGACCGGCTGTCCTGGGCGCTGGGCCATCAGACGCTGCCCGACCGGCTGGACTCGCTGCTGCACATCGCCGGAGTGGTCGACCTGGGCGAGGTCGGTGAGCTGACCCCGAAGGCGTGGAACCGCCAGCTCGCCGCCAACCTCGTGGCGCCCGCCGAGCTGACCCGGCTGCTGCTGCCGCAGCTGCGGCTCGCCCAGGGGCATGTCGTCTTCGTCAACTCCGGCGCCGGGCTGCGCGCCAACGCCCAGTGGGCCGCGTACGCCGCCAGCAAGCACGGGCTCAAGGCGTTGGCCGACGCGCTGCGCTGGGAGGAGAGCGGCAACGGCGTCCGGGTGACCACGGTCTACCCGGGGCGCACGGCCACCCCGATGCAGGTGAAGGTGCACCAGCAGGAGGGCAAGGAGTACGACGCGGAGCGCTGGATCGCGCCCGAGACCGTGGCGACGACCATCCTGACCGCGCTCGACCTGCCGCACGACGCCGAGATCACCGACCTCCAGGTCCGCCCACGCGGCTGAGCAGCCATCCTCGGCGGCGGGGCAGTCACCTCCCTGGGCCGCATGAGGCGCCCCGAAGGGGCGCGGGGAACGGCGCGCCCAGCCACAATGGTGCCGCAAACGACCAGACGGCATTTCCGGGCACTCCCAGCGGAGCGCTTACGCTTCGCTGGTGAGCGAGAAGAGCACCAAAACCCACCACCCATGGCCCCCCGGAACCGCAAGCGGCGTCGGATCGATGCCGGGCGGCGACGCGCGGGAGGCCGCGAAGACCGTCACCGGTTCGCTGGAGGCCCTGCCGTACCTTCCGGAGCTGCCCGCGCGCGGGCCCGGCGCGGACATGATCGGGCGCACCGCCGGAATGCTGAGCGAGCTGTACGCGCACGTCGAGCCCAGCGGCTGGCGGATCAGCGACCGGCCGGGCCGGGACACCCGGCGGGCCCGCTCCTGGCTGGGCGAGGACCTGGACGCGCTGGAGGAGTTCACCCAGGGGCACCAGGGCGCGCTCAAGGTGTCGGCCGTCGGGCCCTGGACCCTGGCCGCCTCCCTCGAACTGCGCGGCGGCGAGGCCGCGCTGAGCGACCCGGGCGCCTGCCGGGACCTCACGGCCTCGCTCGCCGAGGGCGTGCGCGCCCATCTGGCGGAGGTGCGCCGCCGGGTGCCGGGCGCCGAGGTGGTGCTCCAGCTGGACGAGCCGTCGCTGACGTCGGTGCTGCGCGGGAGCGTCCGTACGGCGAGCGGCTACCGCACCCACGGGGCCGTGGACCGGGGCGTGGTCGAGGGCGCGCTGCGGACCCTGGTGGAGGCGGCCGACGGGCCGGTGGTGGTGCACTCGTGCGCGCCGGCCGTGCCGTTCGGGCTGCTGCGGCGCGCGGGCGTCGCGGGGATCTCCTTCGATCTGTCGCTGCTCACGGAGGGTGAGGAGGAGGCGGTCGGGGAAGCCGTGGAAGGCGGTACGGCACTCCTCCTCGGCGCGGTACCCGGCACGGACACCCCATTGTCGGACCCTGCCGGTAGCGTCAGGGGTGTCAGGACGCTGTGGCGCAGGCTGGGGCTGGCACCGGCGACTCTCGCGGAGTCGGTGGTGGTCACCCCGTCGTGCGGGCTCGCGGGCGCCTCGCCCGGGTACGCCCGCGCCGCGCTGGCCCACTGCGTCCGGGCGGCGAGATCGCTCGCGGACAACCCTGAGTAACGGGAGGACGACACGGTGGCCGGCGAACAGCAGTCGAAGGTCCCCGCCGAGGTGCGGGAGAGGCACGCCAGGCTCGCTGAGCAGATCGAGGAGCACCGCTTCCGGTACTACGTGAAGGACGCGCCGGTCGTCAGTGACGCCGAGTTCGACAAGCTCATGCGCGAGCTGGAGGCGCTGGAGGAGGAGCATCCCACGCTCCGTACGCCGGACTCGCCGACCCAGAAGGTCGCGGGGGCGTACGAGACGGAGTTCACCGAGGTCGAGCACCGAGAGCGGATGCTCAGCCTGGACAACGCCTTCGACGACGAGGAGCTGGCCGGCTGGGCGGACCGCATCGCCAAGGAGCTGGGCAGCGGTTCGTACCACTTCCTGTGCGAGCTGAAGGTGGACGGCCTCGCGGTCAACCTCACCTATGAGCAAGGGCGGCTGACCCGCGCCGCGACCCGTGGCGACGGCCGCACCGGCGAGGACATCACGCCCAATGTGCGGACGATCGCCAAGATCCCCAACCGGCTGACGGGCGACCGCGTTCCGGCGCTGGTGGAGGTGCGCGGCGAAGTCTTCCTGCCCCGTGAGCGGTTCGAGGAGCTGAACGCCGGGCTGGTGGAGGCGGGCAAGCCGCCCTTCGCCAACCCCCGGAACGCGGCGGCGGGTTCGCTGCGCCAGAAGGACCCGAAGATCACCGCGTCCCGGCCGCTGGACATGGTGGTGCACGGCATCGGGGCGCGCGAGGGCTTCGACATCGACCGGCTGTCGCAGGCGTACGAGCTGCTGCACGAGTGGGGGCTGCCCACCGCCGCCCACTTCTCGGTGGTGGACTCGATCGAGGGCGTGCGCGAGTACATCGCGTACTACGGGGACAGCGAGCACCGGCACTCGGTGGAGCACGAGATCGACGGCGCGGTCGTCAAGCTGGACGAGATCCCGCTGCAGGGGCGGCTGGGCTCCACCTCGCGGGCGCCGCGCTGGGCGATCGCCTGGAAGTTCCCGCCCGAGGAGGTCAACACCAAGCTGGTGGACATCCGGGTGGGCGTGGGGCGCACGGGGCGGGTGACGCCTTATGCGGTGGTCGAGCCGATCACCGTCGCGGGCTCGGAGGTCGAATTCGCGACGCTGCACAACCAGGATGTGGTCAAGGCCAAAGGCGTGCTGATCGGTGACACCGTGGTGCTGCGCAAAGCGGGCGATGTCATTCCGGAAATCCTGGGTCCGGTCGTCGATCTGCGGGACGGCAGCGAGCGGGAATTCGTGATGCCGGCCACCTGCCCCGAGTGCGATACGCCGCTCCAGCCCGCCAAGGAGGGCGATGTCGATCTGCGGTGTCCCAACAGCCGGTCCTGCCCGGCGCAGCTGCGCGAGCGGATTTTCTATCTCGCCGGGCGGAAATCCCTGGACATCGAGAACCTCGGCTATGTCGCCGCGGCCGCCCTCACCCAGCCACTGGAACCCGCCGAACCGCCACTGAAGGACGAGGGCGATCTGTTCGACCTGAAGATCGAACAACTGCTGCCCATTCGGTCGCATGTACTGGACCCGGACAGCGGACTGCCCAAGCGTGATCCGGAGACCGGCGAGGAGAAGGTCGTCACCTTCTTCGCCACCCAGAAGGGCGAGGCGAAGAAGAACGCCCTGGCGATGCTGGCCAATATCGAGGCGGCCAAGGAGCGCCCGCTGGCCCGGATCATCACCGGCCTTTCGATCCGTCATGTCGGCCCCGTGGCCGCCACCGCGCTGGCCCGGGAATTCCGCTCGCTGGACCGGATCGCCGAGGCGGACGAGGAGGAGCTGGCGGCCGTGGAGGGGGTCGGGCCCACCATCGCCGCCTCGCTCAAGGAGTGGTTCGCGGTCGACTGGCACCGCGAGATCCTCGAGAAATGGCGGCGCGCCGGGGTCCGGATGGAGGAGGAGGGCGGCGAGGACGAAGGCCCCCGTCCGCTGGCGGGTCTCACCGTCGTCGTCACCGGAACGCTGCAGTCGTACACCCGGGATGGGGCCAAGGAGGCGCTGCAGAGCCGTGGTGCCAAAGTCACCGGATCGGTTTCGAAAAAGACCGATTTCGTGGTAGTCGGCGACAATCCGGGCTCGAAGTACGACAAGGCCATGCAAGTGAAGGTTCCCGTGCTCGACGAGGACGGATTTGGCGTCCTGCTCGAACAGGGTCCCGACGCGGCGAGAGAGGTCGCGTTGACGCCCCCGGAAGAGTCCGGGGAACAGCCCGAGGAAGAGTCCGGGGAAGAGTCCGCGGAGTAGCACGGACGGCCGGTGGAGCGGCGGTTGGAGTAGCCACTGGAGTAGCCGCTCCACCCATCCGGCGCAGTGCTCCGGCCATCTTGTCCGCTCAATGGGTCCAAACCTGGCCGGATTACGACTGGGAGCACTTCCCGGGTACAGCCGGCGGGCATCACCCTTACAGCGCATAGCAGAAGGTCATGGATCGTCGGGCGGCATTCGGGGAACCGTCGCCGATCGCTGCCCGTCTTCCCCTTCTGCCGCCTACTGTTGAGGTGCGCGCCCGCCGTGGCGCTGGCACCGCCGGCTGTGAGAGGGACGGGTATGAAACCGACCGAAAGCGCCGCCCCGGCGTCGCGGCTGCGCCGGGCGGTGCTGCCCGCGCTGCCGGCCGCTGCGGTCGCCATGGCGGCTTTCGCACTCGGTATCGGAGTGTTCCGAGTGCTCGACGCGGGCAATGCGCTCTTTCCCGACGGAACCGTGGGCTGGTCGCTCGCCGTGCTCACCGGAATCATCGTCGGCCATCTGGTCGCCCTCGGCCGTGACCGCTGGTGGGGCGGCACCGGCTCCGGGGCCGCGTTAACCCTGGCGGCGCTGCTGCTCTACGGCTGGATTCCGGCCGTGCTGGTCAGCCTCGCCGTGGTCGTCCTGGTCGGCGCCGCCCGCCGGCACCGATGGCGGCAGGCCGCCCTGCACGGCGCGGTCGACATCCTCGGCGTGGGCGCGGCCGCCCTCACCCTCGCCGCCTTCGGCACCACCCCCTCCGTCGAACACCCCTGGCGCACCGAAACCTGGCAGGTGTCCGCCATCCCCCAGACGGCCCTGGCCGCCTTCGTCTATCTCGCGGTGACCCGCGCCCTGCTGTGGTGCTCCCTCGCCCCGCCCGGCGCCGGACTGCCCACCGTCGCCCGCACCGCCCTCTTCCGGCAGGCCCTCGTCGGCATCGCGCTCCTCGGCATCGCCCCGCTCATCGTGGTCGTCGCCGGGGACACCCCGCTGCTGCTCCCGCTGTTCGCGGTGCCGCTGGTCGCCCTGGACTCCACGCTGTGGATCGCCCGGGTCCGCGCCGAGGAGCAGCTGCGCGACCCGCTCACCGGGCTGCCCAACCGGCAGTGGCTGCTGGAGCGCACCTGGACCGCGCTGGACGAGGCCGAGCGGGCCGGCACCCGGACCGCGCTGGTGCTGCTGGACCTCGACCGCTTCCGTTCGGTCAACGACACCCTGGGCCATCTGGCCGGTGACCGGCTGCTGCTCCAGATCGCCGAGCGGCTGCGGCTCGCCCTGCCGCGCGGGGCGGAGGTGGCCCGGCTCGGCGGCGACGAGTTCGCGGTGCTGCTGCCCACCACCGACTCGCTCACCAGCGCCCAGCGCAGCGCCCGCGTCCTCGTCGGCGACCTCGGCTCCCCGCTCGACCTGGACGGGCTGACGCTGGTACTCGAGGCCAGCGCGGGCGTCGCCGTCTACCCCGACCACGCCCTGGACGCCGAGGGGCTGCTGCGCCGCGCCGACGTCGCGATGTACCAGGCCAAGCGGGACCGCAGCGGAGTCGAGCTGTACGAGGCGCGGCGGGACGGCAACACCCCCGACCGGCTCGGTCTGCTCGGCGATCTGCGGCGCGCCCTGGACGCGGGCGACGTCGAGCTGCACTACCAGCCCAAGGTCGGCTTCGACGGACATGTGGCGGGCCTGGAGGCCCTGGTGCGCTGGGTGCACCCGGACCGGGGGAAGGTGCCGCCGGACGAGTTCATCTCCATGGCCGAGAGCTCGGGGCTGATGCCCCGGCTGACCGAGTACGTCCTGGAGACGGCCCTGGGCCAGGTCGCGCGGTGGCGCGCCGACGGCCTCGAGGTGCCCGTCGCCGTCAACGTCTCGCCGCGCGATGTCCACACCCCCGGCTTCGCGGGCGCGGTCGCCGGGCGGCTGGCCCGGCACGGGGTCCCGGCGGGCGCCCTGCAGCTGGAGATAACCGAGCACGTCCTGCTGGAGGACCCGCAGCGGGCCGCCGATACCCTGGCCGGGCTCACCGGGCACGGGGTGAAGATGTCGCTCGACGACTTCGGGACGGGGTATTCGTCGCTGGTCCATCTGCGGCGGCTGCCGGTGAGCGAGCTCAAGATCGACCGTTCCTTCGTGGCCCGGCTGGCCGTGGACAACGAGGACGCGGAGATCGTCCGCTGTACGGTCGACCTCGCCCACTCGCTGGGCCTGCTCGTGGTCGCGGAGGGCGTCGAGGACGACGAGACCTGGGAGCGGCTGCGGGATCTGGGCTGCGACGCGGTCCAGGGCTGGCTGGTGGCCGCGGCGATGCCGCCGGACGAGATGACGGCGTGGCTGCGGGCGCGGGGTGAGGGTGGCTGGCACCGCGAGACGGCGGAGCCGTCGAGTAAGGAAGCCACTCCCGCGGACGAGGACGCGGATCAGCCGGTGACGTAGCCGGTTGTGGGCAATCGTTCCGCGAGGGGGCACCTCCCAGCGGTAGCGGGGGGAGGAACGGGTGGGCACAACCGGGCCACCGGGCCGCACCCGGCGATGAGACCTCAGGGTGCACAACGCTGGTGCGCCAAAGCCTTTCGCGCCGGGCGCGGCCGGAGCCATAGGATTGGGGCCGAAACACTCCACACACACCCTGAGGATCGCTGCATGCCTGGCATCACGCGCGAGGAGGTCGCCCACCTCGCCCGGCTGGCGCGTCTGGAGCTGAAGGCCGAAGAGCTAGACCACTTCGCCGGACAGCTCGACGACATCATCGGCGCGGTCGCCCGCGTCTCCGAGGTCGCCGACCAAGACGTTCCGCCGACCTCTCACCCGCTGCCGTTGACCAACGTCATGCGCCCGGACGAGGTCCGTCCGTCCCTGACCCCGCAGCAGGCGCTGGCCTGCGCCCCGGCCCAGGAGCAGCAGCGTTTCAAGGTGCCGCAGATCCTGGGGGAGGAGTGACCACCGTGACCGACCTGACCAGGCTCACCGCGGCCGAGATCGCCGCCAGGATCGCCTCCGGCGAGGTCACCGCCGTCGAGGTGACCGAGGCGCACCTGGCCCGTATCGAGGCCGTCGACGAGAAGGTGCACGCGTTCCTGCACGTGGACCGCGAGGGGGCGCTCGCCCAGGCGCGCGCCGTCGACGCGAAGCGGGAGCGCGGTGCGGAGCTGGGGCCGCTGGCCGGTGTTCCGCTCGCGCTCAAGGACATCTTCACCACCAAGGGGATCCCGACCACGGTCGGTTCCAAGATCCTCGACGGGTGGATCCCGCCGTACGACGCGACCGTCACCCAGCGGCTGCGGGACGCGGACGTGATCGTCCTCGGCAAGACCAACATGGACGAGTTCGCCATGGGGTCCTCGACCGAGAACAGCGCCTTCGGCCACACCGGCAACCCCTGGGACCTCACCCGGGTCCCCGGCGGCTCCGGCGGCGGCTCGTCCGCCTCGCTGGCCTCCTTCCAGGCCCCGCTCGCCATCGGCACCGACACCGGCGGCTCGATCCGCCAGCCCGCCGCCGTCACCGGCACGGTCGGGGTCAAGCCGACGTACGGCGGGGTCTCCCGCTACGGCATGGTGGCGTTCTCGTCCTCGCTCGACCAGGGCGGCCCCTGCGCCCGCACCGTGCTGGACGCGGCGCTGCTGCACGAGGTCATCGCCGGACACGACCCGATGGACTCGACCTCCATCGACGAGCCGGTCCCTGCCGTCGTCGAGGCCGCCCGCAACGGAAGCGTGCGGGGCATGCGGATCGGCGTCGTCAAGGAGTTCGCGGGCGAGGGCTACCAGGCCGGCGTCATGCAGCGCTTCAACGAGTCGGTGGAGCTGCTGCGGGAGCTGGGCGCCGAGATCGAGGAGATCTCCTGTCCGTCCTTCGACAAGGCGCTGGCCGCGTACTACCTGATCGCCCCGTCCGAGTGCTCGTCCAACCTGGCCCGCTTCGACGCCATGCGCTACGGCCTGCGGGTGGGCGACGACGGCACCAAGTCCGCCGAGGACGTCACCGCGCTCACCCGTGCGGAGGGCTTCGGCGCCGAGGTCAAGCGCCGGATCATGCTCGGCACCTACGCGCTCAGCTCCGGCTACTACGACGCGTACTACGGCTCCGCGCAGAAGGTCCGCACGCTGATCAAGCGTGACTTCGAGAAGGCGTTCGAGCGGGTCGACGTGCTGATCTCGCCGACCACCCCGACCACCGCCTTCCCGATCGGCGAGCGCGCCGACGACCCGATGGCGATGTATCTGGCCGACCTCTGCACGATTCCCACCAACCTCGCGGGGAACGCGGCCATGTCACTGCCCTGCGGTCTGGCACCGGAGGACGGTCTGCCGGTCGGACTGCAGATCATCGCCCCCGCCATGGCCGACGACCGGCTCTACAAGGTCGGTGCCGCGGTCGAGGCCGCGCTCATCGACAAGTGGGGCCACCCGCTGATCGAGGAGGCACCGTCCCTATGAGAGCGATCAAGAAGGCGAAGGGCTTCAAGAAGTCCAGGCCCGGCACCTACCTGTCCATCGCGACCTCGCTGTTCGGCGCGGTCAGTGTGGCGAAGCAGGCCAAGAAGGCCCGATTCGAGAACGACAAGCTACAGCTGGCCGACGCGGTGGTCTCGGCCGCCGCCATCGTCACCGGCGTCGCCCTGCTCATCCGCGAGCTCAAGCGCATGGGCGACGACGACGTCCTCGCGGACTGAGAGGTTAGTTTTTCCGTGACCGTCACTGAACTGGTGTCGTACGAGGACGCCCTCGCCACCTATGACCCCGTGATGGGGCTCGAGGTGCACGTCGAGCTCGGCACCAAGACCAAGATGTTCTGCGGGTGCTCCACGGCGCTGGGCGCCGAGCCCAATACGCAGACCTGCCCCACCTGCCTCGGCCTGCCCGGCTCGCTCCCGGTGGTCAACGCCACCGGTGTCGAGTCCGCCATCAAGATCGGACTCGCGCTCAACTGCGAGATCGCCGAATGGTGCCGCTTCGCCCGGAAGAACTACTTCTATCCGGACATGCCGAAGAACTTCCAGACGTCGCAGTACGACGAGCCGATCGCCTTCAACGGCTATCTGGACGTCGACGTCGACGGTGAGGTCTTCCGCGTCGAGATCGAGCGCGCCCATATGGAGGAGGACACCGGCAAGTCCACCCACGTGGGTGGCGCGACCGGCCGCATCCACGGCGCCCAGCACTCCCTCCTGGACTACAACCGGGCCGGGATCCCGCTGATCGAGATCGTCACCAAGCCGATCGTCGGCGCCGGGGAGAAGGCCCCGGAGGTCGCCAAGGCGTATGTGACCGAGCTGCGCGAGCTCATCAAGTCGCTCGGGGTCTCCGAGGCGCGCATGGAGATGGGCCAGATGCGCTGCGATGTGAACCTGTCGCTGCGCCCGCAGGGCGTCGAGAAGTTCGGCACCCGCTCCGAGACCAAGAACGTCAACTCGCTGCGGTCGGTCGAGCGCGCGGTCCGCTTCGAGGTCCAGCGCCATGCCGCGGTGCTGAACGACGGCGGCACGATCATCCAGGAGACCCGCCACTTCCACGAGGAGGACGGCTCCACGACCTCCGGCCGGGTCAAGGAGGAGGCCGAGGACTACCGCTACTTCCCCGAGCCCGACCTGGTGCCGGTCGCCCCCGCCCGGACATGGGTGGAGGAGCTGCGCGGCGGGCTTCCGGAGCTGCCGCGGGTGCGCCGCAACCGGCTGCGCGAGGACTGGGGCCTGTCCCGGCACGAGATGCAGTCGGTGCTCAACGCGGGCGCGATCGACCTGATCACGGCCACGATGGACGAGGGCGCCCCGGCCGACCAGGCACGTAAGTGGTGGATGGGCGAGCTGGCCCGCCGTGCCAACGAGGACGGCGTGGAGCTCACGGCACTGCCGATCACCCCGGCGCAGGTCGCCCGGGTGTGCGCGCTGGTCAAGGAGGGTTCGCTCAACGACAAGCTGGCCCGCCAGACCATCGAGGGCGTCCTCGCGGGCGAGGGCGACCCGGACCAGGTCGTCACCAAGCGCGGGCTGAAGGTCGTCTCGGACGAGGGTGCGCTGGGCACCGCCGTGGACGAGGCGATCGCGGCCAACGCGGCCATCGCCGACAAGATCCGCGGCGGCAAGGTCGCGGCGGCGGGTGCGCTGGTCGGCGCGGTCATGAAGGCCACCCGCGGCCAGGCGGACGCGGCGCGGGTGCGCGAGCTGATCCTGGAGAAGCTGGGCGTCGAGGGCTGACCGGCTCGGCGTACGTCCCTGTGTGACGGGGGGGGGGGCGGGGGGGTGGACGCCCCGCCCCGCGCGCGG